>DATNQN010000139.1 GCA_036703985.1 Leptolyngbyaceae cyanobacterium | reverse complement strand
GTTTATTTCTGCCAGTCTCCAAGAAGCTAAACCCACCTTTGCTGAGATGATAGAACACTTAAAACTCTATCAAGAAAGTTTTCCCGAGCGAACTGATAAAATTAAAGTTCATGCTGAAGAGATTGACTTGGAATATAGCTTAGAAGACTTGCCCAAAATGCTGGATTCCATGTCTGTAGCCTGCGACAGATTAAAAAATATCAGCACCAGTTTACGCACTTTCTCTCGTGCCGATCGAGATTGCAAAGTGCCATTTAATATTCACGAAAGCATTGATAGCACGCTCTTAATTCTCAAACATCGCCTGAAAGCTAACGACCAACGTCCTGCCATTAAAGTTGTGACTAAATATGGAGATTTACCACACATCGAATGCTTTCCCGGTCAATTAAATCAGGTATTTATGAATATCATTGCTAATGCGATCGATGTTTTAGACGAATCAAATATTAGACACATTTCTGGAGAAGTTAAGGTTAATAGTAACCAAATTACAATTACAACATCCGTTGAGAATGGGGACGTGAAAATTGCGATCGCTGACAATGGTAAAGGAATGACCGCAGAAGTCAAAGAAAAAATATTTGAACCTTTATTTACTACCAAAGCGGTGGGGAAAGGGACGGGATTGGGATTGGCGATCGCGCGTCAAATCATCGTCGAAAAACATGGAGGAAGAATTGATGTAAATTCTGTCCCCGGACAAGGAACGGAATTTATCATTATCTTACCTACTAAATCAGAAATAAAAAAGAGCCTTTAGTATCGAGCGCAGTCAAATCAATTTAACCATAAAACCTGTGGCAAACCACTATGTCAATAAATAAACCGCTAAATACAACTGTTAACCTTACCAACTATCAAATTACCGAAACAATTTATTCGGGAAGTCGGACATTAGTGTATCGTGCCATTCGTATCGATGACAATCTACCTGTAGTTATCAAGGTGATGAAACGGCAATACCCTACTTTCAGCGAATTGGTGCAATTTCGCAATCAGTATACAATTGCCAAAAGTCTAGAGATCCCAGGTATTATCAAACTCTACAGTTTAGAATCATATCAAAATGGTTATGGTTTGGTAATGGAAGATTTTGGTGGGATTTCTTTACAGCAATTTATCGGGCATCAACCACTCAAATTAGAGCAATTTATGGTGATTGCCATTCAAATTGCCGAGATTTTACAACAATTACATCAACAGAAAGTTATTCATAAGGATATCAAACCTGCCAATATTTTGATTAATCCGAATACCAACCAAGTTAAAATAATTGATTTCAGTATTGCCTCTTTACTACCTAAAGAAAACCAAGAAATTCAAAACCCAAATGTGCTAGAAGGTACTCTCGCTTATTTGTCTCCAGAACAAACTGGACGAATGAACAGAGGAATTGATTACCGCAGTGATTTCTATTCTTTGGGAGTGACATTCTACGAATTGCTGACCGGACAACTGCCATTTGATTCTCAAGATCCGATGGAGTTAGTGCATTGTCATATTGCCAAACAACCATTTTTTCTAGAAGGTAAAAAGGAAGAAATTCCTCAAATAGTTGGAGAGATAGTGATGAAATTGATGGCGAAGAATGCTGAAGATCGCTATCAAACTGCTTTGGGATTGAAGCACGATTTGGAAATTTGTTTAAAGCACTGGCAGGAAAGTAAAAATATTCCTGTCTTTAAATTAAGAGAACGGGATATTTCTGCTCGTTTCATTATTCCTGAAAAACTTTACGGTCGCCAAACAGAAATGCAAGCATTATTAGATGCTTTTGAGCGAGTAGCGGGAATAAAAGAATCACAATTAGAAGTAGAAAATTTTCAATCGCAAAGCGAACTAATACTGGTAACGGGCTTTTCTGGAATTGGTAAAACTGCTGTTGTCAACGAAGTACATAAACCAATTGTTCGACAACGGGGCTATTTTATTAAAGGTAAATTTGACCAGTTCAATCGCAATATACCATTCTCTGCTTTCGTGCAAGCTTTTCGTGATTTGATGGGGCAATTATTGAGCGAAACTGATAGCCAATTGGAGAAATGGAAAACAAAAATATTAGCAGCGCTAGGGGAAAACGCTCAAGTAATAATCGAAGTAATTCCCGAACTCGATCGCATTATTGGTAAACAACCGCCCGTACCGGAATTATCGGGGATTGCAGCCCAAAATCGCTTCAATCTTTTGTTACAAAAATTTATGCAAGTTTTTACTACAAAAGAACATCCTCTGGTGATATTTATTGATGATTTGCAATGGGCAGATTCGGCTTCTTTGCACTTAATCAAAATGTTAATGAGCGAAACGAAAAGCCCTTATTTATTGTTGATTGGTGCTTATCGAGATAACGAAGTAACGCTTGCTCATCCGTTGATATCAACGTTAACAGAAATAGAAAAATCTCATGCTAAAGTAACGACAATTAATCTTGACAATCTGGATAATTTATCTGTAAATCAGTTGGTGGCAGATACATTGAGTTGTTCGCTGGAATTAGCCCTGCCATTGCATGAATTAGTAATCAAAAAAACGAAAGGTAATCCCTTTTTCATCAATCAATTTATGAAAGCACTGCATGAAGATAAATTGATTGCATTTAACTTGGAACGTAATTGTTGGGAATGCGATCTGACAAAGGTGAGAACGCTTGCTATCACCGATGATGTAGTAGAATTTATGGCGCGTCAAATTGAGAAATTGCCAGTTGCTACTCAGAATGTTCTAAAGCTGGCGGCGTGTATTGGCAACTATTTTGATTTAGCGACGCTGGCAATTGTTTCAGAAAAATCTGAAATGGAAACGGCGGCGGATTTGTGGAAAGCTTTGCAGGAAGGTTTGATTTTACCGATCGGCAATATTTATAAGTTTTATCAACAAGAGTCGTTAGTTAATGGTAACATCGCGCCTGAAAAAGGGGGTAGTAGACCCGGATTTAGTATGACCGATCGCCAAGGAGAAATCACGGTTACATATAAATTTTTACATGACCGAGTACAGCAAGCAGCTTATTCTCTGATTGCCGATTCTCAAAAGCAAGCAACTCATCTGAAAATTGGGCAGCTACTTTTGCAAAATTGTTCGGAAATAGAAAGAGAAGAAAAACTGTTCGATATAGTCGGACATTTGAATATAGGAAAAGAGTTAATCGATCGACCAAACGAATTGGAAAATTTAGCTAAATTAAACTTGCTGGCGGGACGCAAAGCTCGAAATTCTACTGCCCACATAGCGACCAAAAATTACCTACAAACTGGGATTGAGTTACTGACAGTCAATTGCTGGAAAACACAGTATCAATTGACTTTGAATCTATACGTTGCTGCCACGGAAGCCGCTTATTTGAATGGTGACTTTGAAGGCATGGAACGGTTGGCAGAAATTGCGTTATCAGAAGCAAAAACAATTTTAGATCGAGTGAAAATTTATGAAATTTTAATCGTCGCCCAGACAGCACGAGGCAAGATATTAGAAGCGATCGCAATTGGCAGGAAAGCACTGGGGCTATTAGGGGTCGAACTGTCCGCCGAACCAAATCAAACTTCGATCGACAAAGCGCTACAAACCATCGTGACTCAACTCCAAGGCAGACAAATTGACGATCTGGTAGACCTGCCCGTAATGACCGATGCTAAGGGGCAAGCTGCCCTACAACTGTTAGCAACTTTATTTGCCCCGATTTTTCTGGGAATGCCTGGTTTACTGCCTTTCTTAAGTGCCACGATGGTGAGTTTATCACTCCAGTTTGGCAATGCACCTAAATCGTCGGTGGGATATGCAATTCACGGGTTAGTTTTATGTACCTTTTTGGAAGAAGTCGAAACTGGTTATGGTTTTGGTAAGTTGGCGCTGAATTTGATGGAGCGTTTCAATGTACGGGAACTGAATACAGTTATTCTGGCTTTTTTTGGTAGCTTTATTCAACATCGTCGAGAAACTCTGTCAGCAACTCTATTAACGCTGAAAGATAGCTACACTGCTGGCATGGAAACTGGCGATTTGCTACAAGCTGGCTATAGCATTATTAGTTACTTTCATCACAGTTTGTTAAGCGGGAGAGACCTAAACGTTTGGGAAGCAGAAATTCCAGCTTATAGCGAGGTTTTGAGTCGCTCGAAACAATATTCCGCCCTGATTTATTTGAGTATTTTATGGCAAACGGTGCGGAATTTGGGGGAAATAACGAGTCAGCCGGATTGTTTAATTGGCAATACTTACGATGAAACGGCGATGCTTCCCAAGCACTTTGAGAGTAATGAATTGACGGCGATCGCAATTGTTTATATCTACAAATTACTGCTTGCTTATACCTTTGATAATTATCCGGCTGCTTTAGATTACCTTGTCGGAGTCAAGCCATATTTAATAGCTGTATCTGGGATGGCTTTCGTGCCTGTTTTTCATTTTTATGCAGCCCTAACGCAACTGGCGAAATTCTGCACGCAGCCAGCAATAAAATTATCGGAAATTCTTGCTGAAGTAGAAGTTCATCAAAATATTCTGCATCGATGGGCGCAAAATGCGCCGATGAATCATTTGCATAAATGGTATTTAGTTGAGGCGGAAAAACATCGGGTGTTGGATGAAAAATTTGCCGCAATGGAGTGTTATGACAAAGCGATTTCTCTAGCTGGCGAGCATCAATTTATTAATGAAGAAGCTTTAGCTAATGAACTAGCTGCTAAATTCTATCTGGGCTGGGGTAAAGAAAAAGTTGCTCAAGGATATATGCAAGAAGCATACTACTGCTACGCTCGTTGGGGAGCAAAAGCTAAAGTGGTTGACTT
>DATNQN010000138.1 GCA_036703985.1 Leptolyngbyaceae cyanobacterium | reverse complement strand
TCCCGAGCGAACTGATAAAATTAAAGTTCATGCTGAAGAGATTGACTTGGAATATAGCTTGTCAGACTTGCCCAAAATGCTAGATTCCATGTCTGTAGCCTGCGACAGATTAAAAAATATCAGCACCAGTTTACGCACTTTCTCTCGTGCCGATCGAGATTGCAAAGTGCCATTTAATATTCACGAAAGCATTGACAGCACGCTCTTAATCCTCAAACATCGCCTGAAAGCCAATGAGCAACGCCCCGCTATTGAAGTGATTACCAACTACGGTAATTTACCTTTAATCGAGGGTTTTCCCGGACAACTCAATCAGGTATTTATGAATATTTTAGCGAATGCGATCGATGCCATAGATGAAGCAAACATTGGGCGAAGTTTGGCAGAAATTAAGGCTAATCCCAACCGAATTACCATTACAACTTTCCGAGAAGATGAGCAAGTAAAAATTGCGATCGCAGATAATGGTAAAGGGATGAGCGAATCAGTTAAATCAAAGATATTTGACCACTTATTTACAACCAAAGCAGTGGGGAAAGGCACGGGATTGGGATTGGCGATCGCTAAGTCTATAGTTGAATCAACCCACAGCGGCAAATTGAGTTGCAACTCTGTTCTCGGTCAGGGTACGGAATTTATCATTGAAATTCCCGCCTCATAATTAGCTAACCTGAGTTCGCCAGAAGGAATCGCTAAAAGCCTTGATTCTAAGTAGTCGAGCAAAAGTAAACGATACAGTGTTAACTTTTATGAAGATGGTCAATCGTTGGATTGTCAACAATTGACCATCTTCATAAAAGTTAATATAGTTAAAATTATTTAGGTTCAACTACTTTTGTGGGTTATATTGAAAGCTCTCCAAATTGGAAGTTAACCAGTAAAATAGTTGAAATTGAGAATAATCTTAACTATAATTTAAACCCTTAACGCCAACGTAAACTTGCATAAAAAGAATGAATCAATGCTTGATTTCCAAGGCTTAGCGGGAATTCAGGCGATCTAGGTTTGGTAAATTTAATTAAAGATTTGGGCATAATCAATCTAGGAATTTATCAGGATTTAGTAAGATGATGAGCGCTTTATTCACTCTGACTGAATATCGCATTACCGAACAAATCTACAATGGTTCGAGAACCGTAGTTTATCGAGGTTATCGAAAAGATGGAAAACCAGTCGCGCTCAAACTGCTAAAAAATCCTTATCCCACCTTCTCTGAAATAGTCCAATTTCGCAATCAATATACCATTGCCAAAAATCTGAATTCCCCTCTAATCGTCCAAATTTATAGCCTCCAAGCGTACCAAAATGGCTATGCTTTGATTATGGAAGATTTTGGCGGAATTTCTCTCAAGGAGTGGAGAGTTAGGGGAAATCTCCAATCTCTACCAGAGTTTTTAGAGATCGCGATCGCGCTGTGCGACACCTTAAATTTACTCTACCAAGAGCGCATCATTCACAGAGACATTAAACCCAGCAATATATTAATCAATCCCGAAACCAAACAAGTTAAATTAATTGACTTTAGTATTGCATCTTTATTACCAAGAGAAACTCAAGCCCTCGTCAATCCTAATGTATTAGAAGGAACACTAGCTTATATATCCCCCGAACAAACCGGGAGAATGAATCGCGGGATAGACTATCGCACAGACTTCTACTCACTTGGTGTAACTTTCTACGAATTACTCACGGGAAAGTTACCTTTTGCCTCCAACGACCCGATGGAGTTGATACATTCTCATATTGCAAAAATCGCACCATTAGTAGACGAAATTAATCCCGAAATTTCATCTGTCATATCAAAAATTGTCAGTAAATTGATGGCGAAGAATGCGGAAGACCGCTATCAGAGTGCATTAGGACTGAAGTTAGATCTAGAAAATTGTCTACATCAGTTACAAGTTTCGGGTAAGATTGAAAGTTTTGAAATAGCACGGCATGATGTGTGCGATCGCTTCATCATCTCTGACAAACTCTACGGACGAGAAACCGAAGTTGAAACTTTACTGCAAGCCTTTGAAAGAGTCAGTCTTGGTGCCACAGAAATAATGCTAGTCGCTGGTTTTTCGGGGATTGGAAAAACAGCAGTTGTCAACGAAGTGCATAAACCCATTGTTCGCCAACGCGGTTATTTTATCAAAGGCAAATATGACCAATTTCAACGCAACATTCCTTTGAGTGCTTTTGTCCAGGCTTTTCGAGATTTAATCGAGCAATTATTAACTGAAAGTGATGCACAAATTCAGCACTGGAAAAGCCAAATATTATCAGCAGTTGGAGAAAATGGACAAGTCATTATTGAAGTCATTCCCGAACTAGAAAGAATTATTGGTCAGCAATCACCCCCACCGGAATTATCAGGAACAGCGGCCCAAAATCGATTTAATTTATTGTTTCAAAAATTCACCCAAGTCTTTACCAGTGCCGAACATCCAGTGGTGATGTTTTTAGATGATTTGCAATGGGCAGATTTGGCATCGCTGAAGTTAATGGAGCTTTTAATGGCTGATACGAGTTATCTTTTGTTAATTGGTGCGTACCGCGATAACGAAGTTAATCCAGCACATCCATTAATCTTAACCTTGAGCGAGATTCAAAAAAACCAAGCAACGATTAATACGATTACTTTAGCGCCATTGAGTCAAGTCAAAGTAAATCAATTAGTTGCTGACACGCTGAAATGTCCAGAAACTTTGGCATTACCTCTTTCACAATTAGTCTATCAAAAAACTCAAGGAAATCCGTTTTTCGCTACCCAGTTTCTCAAAGCATTACATCAAGATCGACTGATTCAATTCACCCCCCCAACTCCCCCCGATCGAGCCGGGGGATGGCAATGCGACATTGCACAAGTGAACCAGCAAGCAGTTACAGATGATGTTGTGGTCTTTATGAGTTTTCAATTGCGAAAACTACCGCCATCAACTCAACAGATATTGCAGTTAGCCGCTTGTATTGGCAATCAGTTCGATTTAGCAACTTTGGCAATTGTTTCAGAAAAATCAGAAATTGAAACGTCGGCGGATTTATGGAAAGCATTACAAGAAGGCTTGATTTTGCCGATCGGCGATGTTTATAAGTTTTATCAGGGAGAAGAAAATGAGAGATTGGTAGTGGAACATGAAAATACTACTAAACAAATAGCCAAGTATAGATTTTTACATGACCGAGTACAACAAGCTGCTTATTCCCTGATTCCCGACGAACAGAAAACAGCAACTCATCTAAAAATTGGACAATTACTTCAACAAAATTTCTCCGAGTTAGAGCAAGAGGAAAAACTGTTCGATCTGGTCGGGCATTTGAATTTAGGAAGTGAGTTAATTACTCAACCGCAAGAACGAGAAGCCTTAGCTCAACTTAACTTAAAAGCGGGACAGAAAGCTAGAAATTCTACAGCATACACTGCGGCAAGAGTTTATCTGCAAAAAGGGATTGAGTTACTGACAGCTAACTGCTGGCAAGAGCAATATAAATTGGCTCTGAATCTCCATGTTGCTGCTACGGAAGCCGCTTATTTGAATGCCGATTTTGATGGAATGGAAAAAATAGCAGCACTGGTGTTACAAAAAGCTGAGACGATTTTAGACAAAATTAAAATTTACGAAATTAAAATCGTCGCCCAGACAGCCCAGGGCCAGATGTTTGAAGCTATTGCAGTCGGAAGAGATGCACTCTTTCAATTGGGGGTTGAACTCCCAATTGCACCTGACGAAGCCAAAATTGCTAAAGCGCTGCAAACCGTAGCCAGTCTTCAAGGTGATAGAGGGATTGAGGAATTAGTCGATCTACCTGTAATGAGCGATCGCCAGACTCAGGCAGCTATGCAACTCTTAGGATTATTATTTTCATCGATTCTACCAGCAATGCCGGAATTACTGCCCATCCTGAGTGCGACGATGGTGAGTTTATCACTCCAGTTTGGCAATGCACCAGGCTCGACTGTGGGATATGCGATTCACAGTGTGGTGTTGTGTGCTTTTTTGGGAGAAGTGAAAACAGGCTATAGCTTTGGGCGATTAGCAATAAACTTGCTGGATCGATTTAATGTCGGGGAATTCAAATGTAAAGTTCTATTTCTGTTTTCGGTCTGGGTTCAACATCATCAAGAATCGCTTATAGTAACAACACTTACGATGAAAGATGGCTATGCAACTGGTATAGAAACTGGTGATTTTCTCAACGCTGGCTATAACTCGCTTAATTACTTTATTGCCAAACTTTTTGCTGGGTTAGAACTGGATATTTGGGAACAGGAAATAGCAGATTACAGGGCTGTCTTAGTGCAGATAAAACAACATTCTGCCCTGACTTATTTGGATATGACGCAGCAAACTGTACATAACTTGAAGGAAGCCCGGATTCTGTCAGATTGCTTAGTTGGCAATGCCTATGATGAAACGGTGATGATTCCTAAGCACAATCAGGACAAGGATCTTAGTGCGATCGCTCTTGCTTACACTTACAAACTGATGTTGGCATACTTTTTTGGTAACTACACCTCTGCCCTAGAATATAGTACTCAAGCGAAACAGTATTTAATAGCACTATCAGGGATGAGTTGTATTCCCATTTTCCATTTCTATACAGCTCTGACGCATTTGGCACTCTTCCCCACACAGCCAGAGCAGGAGCAAGCAGAACTTCTCGCTTTGGTGGAAGACCATCAAACTATTTTGCAACAGTGGGCGCATTCTGCGCCCATGAATCATCAGCATAAATGGTATTTAGTTGAAGCCGAAAAGTATCGGGTTTTAGGTAATAAAGCCGAAGCAATTGAACATTACGATCGCGCCATCATTGGAGCCAAAGCCAACGAATACATCCAAGAAGAAGCACTAGCCAATGAACTAGCCGCCAAATTTTACCTCGACTGGGGTAAAGCACGCATTGCTGTCGAATACATGACGAACGCCTACTATGGCTATGCTCGTTGGGGCGCTAAAGCCAAAGTCGCCGACTTGGAGCGATGCTATCCCGAACTTCTCGCCCCCATCCTCCAGCAAATCCATTCTCCCCTCTCCACTCAAGAAACTATCTTCGCATTGGGTAGTAGCTCCAGTAGTTCTCCCAGTTCCAGCAGTAGCAGCGTCTCTGTAGCTTTCGATTTAGCAGCCATTCTCAAAGCTTCCCAAACTATCTCAGGTGAAATCGAACTAGAAAAACTGCTTTCATCGTTGCTTTCCATTGTCATCGAAAATGCAGGGGCTGATAAATGCGTGTTTATGCTCTTGCGAGAGGAGCGCCTGTTAATCAAAGGGTTAATTACCACAGCTTCCAAGCCAGTTGTCTTGCAGCGTCTTCCGATTGAAGATAGCCAAGATATTCCCCACAAGCTGATTTACAAAGTCAAGCATGATAGGCAGACTGTTGTGCTGCTGGATGCAAGTGCCGATCCGACTCTCGCCAACGATCTTTATATTATCCGTCAGCAGCCGAAAAGTATCTTGTGCAGCCCGATTTTGCATCAAGGTAAGTTGATGGGCATTTTATATATGGAAAATAGTTTAGTAACGGGAGCTTTTACGAGCGATCGCGTGGAATTACTCAACTTACTTTGCGCTCAAGCTGCTATTTCTTTAGAAAATGCTCAACTTTATGAACGAGAACAGGAAAAATCTCAATCCTTACAAGCATCACTAGAAAAATTACAAAAAACTGAAGTATCTCTAGCTAAGGAAAGAGAGTTTTTGAATGCCATCATTCACAATATTACCGATGGAATTGTTGTCTGCGATGCTAGTGGGAATTTGACCCTGTTTAACAAAGCAACTCGTGAATTTCACGGATTACCAGTGGAATCATTACCGCCGGAACAATGGACAGAATATTTTTCACTCTATCAACCTGATGGTCAAACACCCTTATCAACAACGGAAATTCCTCTGTTTCGTGCTTGGCAAGGAGAAATCGTCGAAAATGCCGAAATGGTAATTGCACCGAAGCAAGGTTTTCGGAGAAGTTTGTTAGCTAGCGGACAAGCAATCTTCGATCCTTGGGGTAACAAAGTTGGTGCAGTAGTTGTGATGCGAGATATTAGCGATCGCAAAATCGCAGAACTTGCCTTACAACAAAAATCAGTGGAATTAGAACAAGCATTACATAACTTACAAAACGCTCAATTACAAATAATCCAAAGTGAAAAAATGTCGGCTTTGGGTAACTTAGTTGCTGGTGTCGCTCACGAAATGAATAATCCTTTGGGGTTTATTTCTGCCAGTCTCCAAGAAGCTAAACCCACCTTTGCTGAGATGATAGAACACTTAAAACTCTATCAAGAA
>DATNQN010000137.1 GCA_036703985.1 Leptolyngbyaceae cyanobacterium | reverse complement strand
TGCTAAGTCCTCTGAGTTGGTTTTTCTGAGTGGCGTACATACTTGGTTAATCTCGCTATATATTTACTATATAGCGAAATTAACTCGAACGTAAAGCCGTCGTAGAACGACGGGGTTTCCACCCATAATTTTCGATGATTTTACGTATTAAGTAACTTTGTTGTATTAATGGAGACGTAAAATTTTTGTTTCCCTACCCTATATTTCCTCGCTTCTTTCCCCTGTTCCCTTTCCGCTCTACCCTAAAATTCGCTATTGACAGACGAGGTTGTTTATTAATAAATAAAGAATTCTAAATTATCTTAGATAATTATAGCACTAAATTAACAATAAATTAATTATTAATAATTAAGATTTTTTTTAGATTTTGGCTATTTTTATTATTGATAAATTTTTCAATTGATCGAGACAAAATTTCTGCGGTGAATCGGCAATTCCTACCCACTTGTAAAATTTAAAAATCATGACAATTCCAGTTATAAAGACATTATATAATCTTTTCCAGCCAAGATTTTTACTATGTTATGATTATTGACTTTTTTAATAAAACTTTATTAAAAAATATATAAGCGATAGATTAAATATAAAGTTAACCTTTCTTAAAGGTGGTTAAAAAGCTCAACATAAAAAATTTTTTACTTTGGGATACTAAGAGAAATGTAAAGACATTACTTGTTATTAAAAGAGAAAGCGCTACTATTCAAATAGAAAAGCAAATCAAGCTTTTCTTAAACAATCCCTTCAAACAACTGCTTAAGTTGGAAAAGAATACATTAGGGAGAAAGAAAATGGTTGTTACAGTAGAACAAAACGAACAATGGCAATTAGCAAGAGAAAAAGCATTAGTATTGCCATTTGAAGAACTTCGCATTAGCGACATTCCTTTAGTAGGTGGAAAAAACGCTTCGTTGGGTGAGATGATCCAACAGTTAGAATCTAAGGGCGTGAAGGTTCCTACAGGTTTTGCGACTACAGCATTTGCATATCGTTATTTTATCAAGTCAGCAGGATTAGAAGAAAAACTCCGCCAAATCTTTGAAGATTTGGATGTGGAAGATGTAAATAATTTAAGAGTGCGCGGTAAACAAGCGCGGGCATTACTTCTTAACACGCCATTCCCACAAGATTTACAAGATGCGATCGCAGAAGCATACAAAAAACTATGCGAACGCTACAGTACTAATACGGGTTTCTGCGATCGCTTTGAAGGTCAAGACAAAGAACAATGCGAACTAGACAGCCTGAACATCGACGTAGCAGTTCGTTCCAGCGCTACTGCCGAAGACTTACCAGATGCGAGTTTTGCCGGACAACAAGAAACCTACCTCAACGTTCACGGCGTTAAAGCAGTTATCGAATCTTGCCATAAATGTTTTGCTTCTATATTTACTGACCGAGCTATTTCTTATCGCACGATCAAAGGATTCGATCACTTTAATATTGCTCTCTCCGTTGGCGTCCAAAAAATGGTGCGTTCCGACTTAGCTTGTTCTGGTGTAATGTTCTCAATTGACACCGAAACAGGATTCAAGAACGCCGCTTTAATTAATGCTGCTTACGGTTTAGGTGAAAACGTAGTTCAAGGTGCCGTTAACCCAGACGAATACTTCGTATTTAAACCCACATTAAAACAAGGTTTCAGCCCAATTCTAGAAAAACGGCTGGGCAGTAAAGAAATCAAGATGGTGTACGATGTCGGCGGCACCAAACTAACCAAAAACGTACCAGTGCCAGAATCAGAACGAGTGAAATTTGCCCTCACTGATGAAGAAGTGTTGCTATTGGGTAAATGGGCTTGCATCATTGAAGACCACTACTCAGAAATACGCGGTACCGCCAGCCCGATGGACATTGAATGGGCAAAAGATGGTTTGACTGGCGAACTGTTCATCGTGCAAGCACGTCCGGAAACCGTACAATCGCAAAAATCTGGTAGCGTTCTGCGTAGCTATCAACTCAAAGGCAGCGGCGATGTATTGATATCCGGTCGCGCCGTTGGTGAAATGATCGGTCAAGGTAAAGCACGGGTAATCCTCGACGTGCATAAGATTGACGAATTCAAAGCTGGTGAAGTGTTGGTTACCAACAAGACCGACCCAGATTGGGAACCGATCATGAAGAAAGCTAGCGCAATTGTAACCAACCAAGGCGGACGTACCTGCCACGCCGCGATTATCGCTCGTGAAATGGGAATTCCCGCAATTGTAGGTTGCGGTAACGCTACTGGCGTTCTGAAGACCGGTCAAGAAATTACGATTTCTTGTTCTGAAGGTGAAGAAGGTAAAGTTTACTCCGGTTTGGTGCCATTTGAGGTGCAAGAAACCCAACTGGATAATCTACCTCGCACCCGCACCAAGATTTTGATGAATGTAGGTAATCCGGAAGAAGCTTTCAGTTTGTCTGCGATTCCTTGCGACGGCGTTGGTTTAGCTCGCTTAGAGTTTATCATTGCTAATCACATCAAGGCTCACCCCTTGGCCTTGATCCACTTCGACCAACTCGAAGATGAAGCAGTCAAGCGGGAAATTGCCCAACTGACCGCCCAGTATGAAAACAAACCCGACTTCTTCGTAGATAAGTTGGCGCACGGTATCGGTATGATCGCTGCTGCATTCTATCCGAATCCAGTAGTGGTGCGGATGTCTGACTTCAAGAGCAACGAATACGCTAACCTGTTGGGTGGTAAGCAATTCGAGCCGAAAGAAGAAAACCCGATGATCGGTTGGCGCGGTGCTTCTCGCTACTACGATCCGAAGTATGCTGTCGCTTACGGTTTGGAATGCGTTGCCCTGAAACGGGTACGGGATGAAATGGGTCTGACCAACGTCATTCCAATGATTCCTTTCTGCCGCACTCCTGAAGAAGGTCGCAAAGTATTGGCCGAAATGGAAAAATATGGCCTGAAACGTGGCGAAAACGGTCTGCAAGTGTATGTAATGTGCGAAATTCCGAATAACGTAATTTTGGCAGACCAATTCAGCGAAGTGTTCGACGGTTTCTCGATCGGTTCTAATGACTTGACTCAATTAACTTTGGGTCTAGACCGCGACTCTGCTTTAGTTGCACACATTTTCGACGAACGGAACGACGGCGTGAAGGAAATGGTGCGGATGGCGATCGAAAAAGCCAAGAAGAACAATCGCAAGATCGGTATTTGCGGTCAAGCACCTTCCGATTATCCAGAATTTGCTCGCTTCCTAGTTGAACTGGGTATCGACTCGATGAGTTTGAACCCCGACTCGGTGATCAAGACTATTCTTGATATCGCCCAGGTAGAAGGTAACTCCTAGTACATTTATATATAGATGTGTAGAGGCGCGATCGCAAAGCGCCTCTCCCTCTAAAAAAAATCGCTCCAGTAAAAATTACTGGAGCGATTTTTTGTTTCTTTTGTGGTAGAAGTTAAATTTTCACCGCAGATGAACGCAGATGTAGGTGAGAGCCTTGCCGTAGGCTACATAGATAAGAAAGTGATTTGTTAATTTAAAACATTTTTTTGATGGTTAATTAAGTAAGTAAAGCAGTTTTGTGTATTAATTTAATCAAATGGTGATGTAGAAATCTGGGAGAAGCGAAATATTTTTTCTTCATTTGAGCAAATTTGAGATAATATATTGGCTCTCTACCATTAATGGAATGAAACTAGTTCTAAGAAACATCCGTTTATTGCTAGTAGCCCAGATACTCACTATTTTAGTGAAACCTGCACCAAGCCTAGCAGATCCGATCGTACCTGCTGATGATGGGATCGGTACGCAAGTTATCCCTAGCGGCAATATCTATCACATTAATGGTGGACAAATTTCTGGGGATAGAGCCAATCTTTTTCATAGTTTCTCTCAATTTAACCTTGAATATCATCAAATTGCTAATTTTCAAGCTAATTCAGAATTACAAAACATTTTAGCTCGGATTATCGGCGGTAATGCTTCTCGAATTGATGGTTTAATTCAAGTTTCTGGTAGCAATACTAACTTGTTTTTGATTAACCCAGCCGGGATTGTTTTTGGTGCGAATGCTCGTCTTAATTTACCGGGAAGTTTTTTAGCAACCACAGCAACTAATATTGGTTTTGGATCGAATTGGTTTAATGTTATAGGTAACAATAATTACTCTGCTTTAATTGGTACGCCAAATAGATTTAGCTTTATTAATTCTCAGCCTGGTGCGATCGTCAATGCTGGTAACTTAGCTGTCCCAGAAGGACACAACTTAGCATTATTGGCTGGTACAGTTGTTAGCACGGGACAATTATCTGCTCCAAATGGCGCGATCGCAATTGCTTCCATCAAAGAAGGCAGCACGATTAGGTTGAGCCAACCGGGATTCGTGCTTGGCTTAGAATTACAAACAAATAATTTACCAGAACTAATCGGAGTTGCACAACAGATTCAACCCGAATCTCTACCCCAGTTGCTTACGGGTGGAAGTGTAGGAAATGCAACACAAGTTACTATTGATGAAGCCGGACAAGTAATGCTGACAGGTTCCGGTTTATCCGTAAATACCGGGGATACGGCAGTGCGTCATGTTACATCGAGAACCGCAACCTTAGCAGCAGCGAACAATTTGACATTGGTAGAAAGCCAATTGACAACTACCGGAGATTTAACATTATTAGCAGGGGATACAGTGCGATCGCGCGATAGCCTTTCCACGCCTTTTGTTGCTCATGCGGGAGGCAATCTCTACATTCAAGGCGATCGCAGTATTGATATTTTCGCCTTAAATCATCCCCAAACCCCCTTCCAAAGCGGTCAAAATCTCACCTTAGCTAGCAACGGCAATATTTCCGGAGACTCTCACTTTCGCAGTGGCGGCAACTTTTCCATCCTCAACTTAAATCAGCAACCAGGAAAATTTGTTAGTATTTTCGATCCGATTATCTACGCACAAGGAGATGTTACCTTTGGAGATTACATTGGCGTAGCACTAAAAGTAGAAGCCACAGGTAGCATTACCGGAGGAAATATTACCATCACTGGGCCTGATATCGCTGCTCCAACAGAAGATGTAGATAATTTGCAATTAACAAGTGGTACAGCTTTAATTTTACGAGCTGGAAATCCATTTTCCTTTGAAATTGCACCTAATACGCCTCAATCAGTGGGAGGAACTACCTTTTCCTCTAATAATCAGCCATCATTCCCTGGCAATATTACTGTAGGAAACATTAACGTTTCATCTGGTACAAATATAAGTGGCCCTGTAAATTTGTTTGCTACTGGCAACCTTACAACAGGAGACATAATTGCTTCATCTCCAATCGGAAGCGGTGGCGCTGTATTTTTAATTTCCAATGAAAATATTGTAGTAGGGAATATTGAGGCGATCGCATCTGGAAATAACAATATAGGAACCGGTGGCGATGTAAATTTGACTAGTATTGGCAATATCACGGCAGGAAGCATTACTACTACTTCTCTTCAGGGAAATGGTGGCGCTGTTACCATCTTTAGTTCAGCATCCAGAAATATCACTATTAATGGAATAATTAATACTCAGAACTTAGACACAAATTTAGCAGGAATTGGTCAAGGAGGTAGCGTTCAAATTTATGGTGGTTTGATTCGCGTCTTGGGCAACTTTACTGGCATCCCAGAACGCAACAATCGTCAAAATGCCAGCATTTCTACGGCTGGAATTGGTGGAGGTGGCAGTATTATCATTACCTATAATGCCGTAGTAGATACGGATTTTCCATTCACAGTTGGTAATACGACAATTATGGGTACTGTTGGTTCAATTACAACTGGAGAATCAACAATTGAACCAATTCGATCGATCTTGCCAACTGAAGAAGTTGAGCCAGAATTTACAGATGCACAACAAACCAATATGTTTGCTTTTACGGAGGGTAATATTACGATTAACAGAGGGATTGTTTCTGCCGATCCGCCAGTACCGCCAGTACCGCCAGTACCGCCAGAGCCACCAGAACCACCAGAGCCACCAGTACCGCCAGAGCCACCAGTACCGCCAGAACCACCAGTACCGCCAGAACCACCAGGTTCTACACTACCAGGCTTAAGTATTTCACAACAGCAAGAGATAGCGACAAATTTAGAAAACCAAGAAACGCCAGCACTTGATTTATCGGCTGAAGAAACTACTGCCAACGTTGTAGAAACAGAAGCGCTAGATACTACTGTTTTGTTACGAGATAATCTGCAAACTGCACTAAATAGCAAAAAGTTAGATTTAGCGCTTTTATTTGCCGAACAACTCAGAAAAAAAGAATTTGAGAAATATTGGGATATTACTTTTTCTCAACCATTAGACTCAATCCAAAAATTTAGAGAGATTTTGAGGAAAGTTGAAGCGGATACAGGAATTACACCTGCAATTATTTACGTATTTGCTCAACCAGAACAACTAGAACTGGTACTAATTTCTCCTGAAGGTAACCCGATTCACAAAACTATTAGAGGGGCCGATCGCGCTACCCTAATTAAAGTAGCGAATCAGTTTCGCTCTCAAGTAACAGATGTCACCAGAATTGGTACAAATAGTTACTTAGAATCCGCTCAACAACTTTATCAATGGTTAATTGCACCCCTTGAACCTACTCTCCAAGAACGGGGAATCAAAACAATAGTTTTCTCAATGGATAGCGGTTTAAGAACTATTCCGATCGCTGCTTTACATAATGGAGAACAATTTCTCGTTGAAAAGTACCATACAGCTTTAATTCCCAGCCTAAATTTAGTTGATACTCGTTACCAAAAGCTCACTAATACTCAAGTATTAGCGATGGGAGCATCAGAATTTGAATCCCAACCACCCTTACCCGCCGTACCAGTGGAAGTATTAACTATTGCCAATCAACTTTGGTCAGGAAAATCTTATCTCAATCAAGAATTTACTCTCCAAAATCTCAAATCACGGCGTGCTTCAAATCCTTTTAGTATTATTCATCTGGCTACACACGCGGAGTTTACACCAGGAAATCCAAATAATTCTTTTATTCAAATGTGGAACTCACAACTCAAACTAAACCAATTACGAGAGTTAGGTTGGCATAATCCACCAGTAGAATTATTGGTGCTAAGTGCTTGTCGCACGGCTGTAGGAGATGAAAATGCCGAGTTAGGCTTTGGAGGTTTGGCGATCGCTGCTGGGGTGAAGTCTGCTATTGCTAGTCTTTGGTATGTTTCGGATGAAGCTACTTTGGGTTTGATGACGGAATTTTATCGCCAGTTAAGAACTGCACCGATCAAAGCAGAAGCTTTACGGCAAGCACAAATGGCGATGATTCAAGGTAAAGTGCGAATAGAATCGGGAGAATTGCGAGGATCTGTGCAAGAGCGTGGTGTTGTTTCTTTACCACCAGAATTAGTTGATACAGGAAATAAGTCTTTTTCTCATCCTTATTATTGGTCAGCTTTCACTATTATTGGTAGTCCTTGGTAGGCAAAGATGATTAAAGTTATTACTATGAACTAATTTAGATTTGTAGTGAGGAATTCAGTCCTCATTTTTTTGAAAAGGGTTATTTATTTGTTCTACCGGGATTTCAATGGCAAACTCCGATCCTTCTCCTGGTGAAGAACAACAAGTGAGTCTTCCACCGTGTTTTTGAACTACAATCTGATAACTAATTGATAATCCTAGTCCAGTACCGCTACCGACGGGTTTGGTGGTAAAAAAGGGATCGAACAAACGCGATCGTACTGAATCAGCAATACCAT
Source organism: Leptolyngbyaceae cyanobacterium (assembly GCA_036703985.1). Lineage (GTDB taxonomy): Bacteria > Cyanobacteriota > Cyanobacteriia > Cyanobacteriales > Aerosakkonemataceae > DATNQN01. The sequence goes on along the minus strand of DATNQN010000137.1, from coordinate 97,651 downwards.
TACCATTATCGGCGATCCTAATTCTCACTTTATTAGAAGCGATCGATTCCGTAACGATCCGAATTTTCGGATTGAAAGACCGTAAATTTTCATCTTTTGCTTCACTCCATTGATGGCATTTTAAATCTATCGCATCAATTGCATTATTCAACAAGTTTAAAAACACTTGGTTAAGTTGGCTAGCATAACAATTGACTAACCGTAGTTCTCCATATTCTTTGATAATTTCTATAGCCGGACGATTTGCTCTTTCTCTTAATTTGTGCTGCAAAACTAAGATGGTATTATCAATGCCTTCATGAATATCTACTGATTTCATCTCAGATTCGTTCAGCCTAGAAAAGTTTTGCAGAGAAAGCACGATTTGTTGGATGCGTTTAGCTCCTTTGTGCATAGCATCAATAATACTTTGTACATCTTCTATTAAGAAATTTAATTCTACATCTTTAACTAATTCTTGAATTTTATGGCTGGGATTAGGATACTCTTCTTGATAGGCTTGGACTATATTGATTAATTCTTCTATATAATTATGAGCATAAGTAAGATTAGCATAAATAAAATTCACCGGGTTATTAATTTCGTGAGCTATACCAGCTACTAATTGACCCAAAGCTACCATTTTTTCATTTTGAATTAATTGAACTTGAGCATTTTTAAGATCGTTTAAAGCTTTTTCTAATTGCTGCTTTTGGCTGGTCAATAATGCTTCTGATTTCAGCCTTTCCGCCTCTGCTTGCTTGCGTTCAGAAATATCGCGGACTAAAACTAAAACTTCATCTTCACCGCTTTTAACAAATCTAGCTTCGTAAGCGTGCCAATGACTATTTATTTGTTGAACGTACTCTCCTATTTTAATTTCAGAGGTTAAAAGTACTTCTTCTACATAGTACATCAGCCAAATGGACAAATCGCTAGATAAGACTTCAGATAAATTTTTGCCTACGACGTTATCTTTATGAAAAAACTCTATATAGTTTCCCCCATGAATTTTGTCAACTAGTGAGTTAGTTTTTGCTTGTAAAGAATTGTTTGCTTTTATATAATCTAATAAAACCCCAAATTTACTAATGCGTAGCATCAAATCCGGAATGGCATCGAGTAAACTTCGATTTCTATCCTCACTTAATTCTAATGACTCTTGAATTTTTTGACGTTCCGCTATTTCTTGCTGTAAAGCTACATTTTGTTCTTGTAACTTCAATTGCAAAGAATTCAGTTTAAGGTGATTTTCTATCCGCAATATCACTTCTCTTACTTGAAAGGGTTTGGTAATATAATCTACTCCTCCTATGTCAAAAGCTTTTTCTTTATCTAATACATCATCTAAAGCACTAATAAAAATGATCGGAATCCGACAAGTTTTTGGGTTTTCTTTTAAACGTTGGCAAACTTGATATCCATTCATATCTGGCATATTGATATCAAGCAAAATTAGGTCGGGTAAACTTTTTTGACAGGTATTTAAAGCGAGCTTTCCACTTAATGCTTTACGAACTAAATAACCTTGTTCGTTTAGAATTTGAGACAATACTCGTAAGTTATCTAATTGATCGTCAACTATTAGAATTTCTATTTGAGATTTTTTTGTTTGCTGGTTATTCATTTTGATTAGCCAAATTTTCAAAGTAAATTAAGAATGTAATGTATAGAAATTGTCAAAGCGATTAGGACGTGATAAATTACTCAAATTTTCTGATTTGGGACTTTTACCTTTTACATCAAAGCCCTCTGTTTCCTGCTTTTTGCTATAAGTAGGTAGAGATCGGAGATATTTTTAATTTATAAGCAAAAGTTATAATTTAATCAGAGTAATAGTTATTCCTCATTTTTTAACTTATCTCAACATTACCACTGGGGTGAAGCTACGAGTAGATTGGTAGCTAATTTAGTCTCTAAGGGTTGAGAAAAAAGGTAACCTTGCCCAAAATCGCAACTTAAATCTCGTAGACGTGCTAGTTGTTCAAGTGTTTCTATGCCTTCTGCGATCGCGCTCATTTTCATCGAGCGTGCAATACTAATAATCGTTGGCACTAATCCTGTTTTTTGATGCTCATTAATTCGCTTAACAAAACATCTGTCAATTTTGAGTATACTAAAGGGCAATTCTTCTAAATAACTTAAGGAAGAGTGACCCGTGCCAAAATCATCAATACATAGTTGAATTCCTTGCTGCTTAAATGCCTGAATAATTTGTTTTGATGATGAATTGTCCTCCATAATGGTACTTTCCGTGACTTCCAGCTTTAAATTCGCACAATTAATTTTTGATTTCCGAATAATTTCTTCAACTTTTTCAACTAAATAAGGCATGGAAAATAAGCGTGCTGAAAGATTTACGCTGATGGTTAAATCTCCATCGATCGGCGCAGTATTTTGCCAAATATGTAGCTGCTGACAAGCTTTTTTTAATACCCAAATATCCATTTCAGCAATTAATCCAGTTTCTTCAGCGATTGGAATAAACTCTCCAGGAGAAACCATCCCAAGAGTAGGATGCTGCCACCTGATCAGCGCTTCAAATCCAGCAATTTTGCCAGTGTTGAGACGGACTATAGGCTGATAGTAAACCACAAATTCTTTTCGTTCTATTGCTCTTCGTAAGTCATTTTCTAATTGCAAAAGTTTAAACGCTTTTTGATGTAAGTTTGGATCGAAAATATAATATCGATTTTTTCCTAATGCCTTGGCATGATACATCGCCAAATCAGCGTCTCTCAGTAAATACTCTGGTTTTTCATACTCAATATTACCAAAAGAAATCCCTATACTGGCTTTAATAAAAACTTCATGTCTGGATAATTTAAAAGCTGTCGAAAATTGTTCGAGAATCATTTCACCTACTTGTTGAGTAGTACTATTAATATTTACTATATTTTCTAAAATAATGGCAAATTCATCACCGCCTAATCTAGCTAAAGTATCTGATTCATTGATACAACTTTTCAATCTATTAGCAATCGCAATTAGCAATTCATCTCCTACTAAATGACCGAGAGAATCGTTAATCACTTTAAAACGATCGCAATCTAGAAATAGCACTGCAAATTGATAAGACGTGTCTGATTTAGCTTTTTGTAGTGCAGCTTCTAAGCGTTCCATAAATAACGCTCGATTTGGCAAATTAGTTAGGGAATCGTGTAAAGCTAAATGTAACAATTGATTTTGCAAATGCTGCCGTTCTAATATCTCTCGCTTTAATTCCTGATTAGCTTTTTTTAACTGAGCAGTTCGTTCCATTACCTTTAATTCAAGTTGCGTATTCAGTTGAATTATTTTTATTTCAGCTTCTCTAGCAATTAGTTGATTTTGCACTCGAATTACAACTTCTTCTAGCTGAAAAGGTTTGGTAATATAATCTGCTCCTCCCACGTTAAAAGCTTTAATTTTATCAAAAGCATCGTTAAGAGCGCTCAAAAAAATTATTGGTATACTGCTAGTTTTTTCATGATTTTTTAGATGTTGGCATACTTCATAACCGTCTATATCCGGCATCATAATATCTAATAAAATTAAATCCGGTAAAGTCTTTTGGCAAGATTTAATAGCAGTTTTACCATTTAAAGCTTTTCTCACCTGGTATCCCCAACTCATTAAAATTTGAGAGAGAAATCGAATGTTATCTGGGTTGTTATCTACAATAAGAATGCTTTTTTTAGTTGGATCGAAATTCTTTTTAATCATTATTAAGCTCTTCAATTATCTCGATGATTGTCTCAAATAAAAAGTTTTTGGCTAAATTAGCTAAAGTAGTGCTTAATACTTCATTTTTTGATTTAATTTTTTCTACTAGCTCTAAAATCATATTATCGCTACACTCTGTAGCAGCATCATATAGTTGGTCTATCCATTCTGGAGGCATTTGCAATAAATAGTTACGCAAATGTAAACGATTAATATTTTCGATTTTTTCGGGGCTATTTACTATTTCTTGATTTTGTTCGTAAAGGTATTGTACTCCTAAATATTGGCTAATTCTTTCCAACAATAATTTTACTGAAAAAGGCTTACGAATTAAATCATTGCAACCAACTGAAAAAATCATCTGACGCTGTTCTTCAAAAGCGCTGGCAGTTAAAGCAATAATTACTGTTTTATTCGTTTTAGAAGATTTTTTTGCTTTTTTCAGATTCCTTTGGGATTCTTTAGCTCGAATTTGCTTAGTAGCTTCATAGCCATCCATTATAGGCATTCGCATATCCATAAATATTAAATGAGGCTGCCACTTTTCCCAAAGCTTTAATCCTTCTAGCCCGTTACTAGCTTCTTTAACTTCAAATCCTATTGGTTTTAAAAGTTTGGACATTAAAATCTGACTGTCAGGCGTGTCTTCAACTATTAAAATACGATATTTTTGTTGATTAGATGCTAAACCAATAATTTTTTTGTCCTCTTCTATAGATAACTGCTCTTCAACATTTTCAGGTACGCTTGCCAATATATCAAAGGTAAATAAACTGCCAACATTGAGAGTGCTGTTAACTTTAATATCTCCTCCCATCATTTGGACGTACTTTCGACTAATAGGTAAACCCAAACCAGTACCTTGCTGAGATTTTTTCCCGGTTTCTGTTTGTCCGAAAGGTTCAAATAGAAGCCGAATTTCTTCTGGCGCAATACCAGTTCCCGTATCTTCTATTTCAAACATAATTCTGTAATGCTGATGAGTAGTTAATGAAGAATATTTTTTTAATATTTGAGACTTTACTCGTAAAATCACGCTACCTTTTTCAGTGAATTTAATAGCATTACCTAATAGATTTAGCAGTACTTGGCGTAATTTGCCAGCATCAGTATAAATAAATTCTGGCAAGCCAGAAGAGTATTTAAATAGTAAAATCAAACCTTTAGAAGCAGCTTTTAATTCCAACATTTTTTCTAAACTTTTTAGTAATTCAATAATACGGAAACTGCTTTGATTTAGTGTGGTTCTACCTGCCTCGATTTTGGACATTTCTAAGATATCATTAATCAAGGTAAGCAGATGTTCACCTGCTCTATTGATGGTATCTAAATTCTCTTGATGTTTTTGTGATAAGTAATTATCAAAGCTAATTACTTGAGTAAAACCCAAAATAGCATTGAGTGGGGTTCTCAATTCATGGCTCATCGATGCTAAGAATTCACTTTTAGCGCGATTAGCAGCATCAGCGGCAAGCACGGCTTTTTGCAGTGCTTCTGATTGCATTTTAGTTTGTGCTAACAATTCAGATTGTTGCAAAGCCACCCCTAATTGATTACCAATTTGGCTGACAATATTTATTTCAGCTTCTTTCCATTGCCGAGAATTAAAGTGTTGATAAACTGCGAGTAAACCCCAAATTTGAGAACCGCAAAAAATCGGTACAATAATGTAAGACCTAATTTTGAATTGTTCTAAGCGCTCTAAGTAACATAGACTGAAGTTCGCTTTATAGATGTCTTCAACTACTAAATAATTACTGAGCATTTGATGGTTAGTATTGGGATTGTCTTTTAAATAAGTGTCCTGCCATATATTTGGTGAATTGAGCAATACCTGAAGACGGCACTGGTCTGATAAGTTTTTTTCAACAGCGATCTGGAGTGTTTTGTTTTCGTCTTCCATGACAGAAAAGCTGTTACTTTGAACGGCGATTGATTCGGCAACGAATTGACCAGTCCAATCAGGATTAAAACGATAAATGACAACTCGATCGCAATCGATCACTTGCCGCAGTTCTTCAGTGGTAGCAGAAAAAATCGTTTCTAAGTCTAAAGATTGACGAATTCTTTGAACGGCAGCAGCTAAAGCTTTTTCTCTTTCTGCGCTCTCCTTTAACGCTTCTTCAGTTCTTTTCCTTTCCCCGATATCGCGAACGATACAAATTCTCTCTCCAGTGTCTAACAAAGTTACCGTTACTTCATGGGGAAATGTCGAGCCATCTCGCTTTATACCTTTGGTTTCTATGCGGATACAACCTTCTTTCAGTAAAATAGGTATTATTTCTTCGTCAAATCGATTTAATTCTGCTTCGTCATAAAGGATTTGCCAATTTTTACCGAGTAATTGAGCAGTATTACTATAGCCAAATGCTTTAATGTAAGCATCGTTTAAATAAATAAATTTTCCTTGACGATCGAGGATAGCAATACCATCTGTCGCGGCGGCCATTGCCGCACTTTGCTGTTGTAATAGTTTTTCGCTATTTTTGCGATCGCTAATATCTCGGCCTTCCGGAATTAACAATATTAAATTTCCGCTCTGATCGTAGATCGGTTTAATAGAAAAGTCGATCGTTATCACCCGATCTTTTGCACCAACTACATCCACTTCATAACGAACTAATTTCCCAGAAGCAGCTTTTTTAATAGCCTGTTTTAATTGCTTGCGACTTTCTTGAGAAAGGCTCCACCAAGGTGTTTCCCAAAAAGGTAGCCCGATAATATCTTTTTCTTCAACTCCAGCAAAATCTAAAGCAGTTTGATTTGCTCCTATTAAAATCCCGTTTGGTTGCAAAATTGCCATGAATTGAAAACTACAATTAAAAATAGCTCGCAATGTATGTTCGCTTTCTTGTAGTGCTTCTTTAATATTTTGTTGCTCTAATTCTGCACTAGCACGCGCTGCAAAAATTTGTAAAATTAGTTCTTTTGTGGAATCCAAAACAATTGGTTTGGTATCTATAAGAACTAATAAACCTAACACATTTCCATTGGAATTAGCCAGGGGTATTCCCAGATAACTTTCAGCATTTAATTCAATTAAGTAGGGATCGTTGGGAAATAAAGTTTGGACGTTATGAGAATAGAAGCACTTTTTTCCATTTGCTATATCTTCGCAAGGCGTTTCCCTTAAATCATATTCAAAATTATTTACCCAAATTTCGCCCGTCCAAAATGCTAATGTTCGGCTTTTAGTACTATTTGAATCAACTAATTTGGCTATCAACGCATACTGTACTTGCATGACTTCCGCTAGATAGCGAGTGCAAGAATGAAAAAAATTATTGCCAACCTGCGCTGCTGTTCCCTGTACTATTAAACTGAGAGCTTGATTTTGTCGTGAGAGCTCGAGACGTGCTTGTTTTTCTTGTTCGAGTAATTGAGCTTGCGCGATCGCAATTCCTAACTGAATGGCAATTGCTTCTAGTAATTCGATTTCTTCTGGCGTCCATTCTCGATAGCGATCGCACTGATCTAAGCCGATAGCCCCATTTGCTTCTCCTTGATACGAAGTACGTATTGCTAACAATGATTTAACTTGACCATCTCGGCAAATCGATCGAGCATTTTTCAGTAAAGGATTGGTATAAACATTGTTGGAAACAATTGCTTTATCCTGTAATAAAACTTGTTGTGCGTGAGGATTGTTTGTAATAGGAACTGCTGAATTTTTTAGAGAAATATATCCCGGTATTACATAATCACCCAAAACTAATAACTCGGCTACTGGTTGGGGTTTATAAAGTAAAATATGACAGCGACTTACGTTAAAAGCCATGCCTATTTGTCTGGCAGCAGATGCAAAAATTTGCTCTGTATCCCACTGAGAACGAATCTGTTCGGTGATTTGCTGTAGTAGTTTGCTGCGATGTAATTCTCTTTCTAAAGCTAGCTCGGTTAATTTACGAGAGGTAATATCTTTAACCGTCGTCACCACATAAAAGCTCTTATCATCCTGCTGAAATACTCCTCGCGTTATATCGACGAACAACTGCGAACCATTTTTTTTACAAGCCGTAAACTCTCCTTTTGCATACTCTTCATTACCGTTAATGAATTGCTTATATTGTTTCATCAATAAAGCTTTTTCTTGCTTTGCTAAATGATGAAAATGAATAGTAAAATCTTGACCTATTAATTCATTTTCTTCAAATCCGTACAATTTGCAATAAGCAGGATTCACTGCTAAAAATTTACCATCTGCATCGGTTAAACAAATTCCCACTGGAGCAGAATTTAAAATCGAGCGATTAAGTTTCTCACTATTGGTTAATTGGATTTCGATCCGTTGTTTTTCTTTGATTTCTTGGCGAAGACGAGCATTTTGGTTCGTTAATTGCTTTTGCAAACTTGCAATCTTTAATTGATTGTTTACTCGTGCGATAACTTCTTCAATTTCAAAAGGTTTCGTTATATAATCTACTGCTCCGATTGAAAACCCTTTAACTTTGTCTATTAACTCACCTTTAACAGTTAAAAAAATTACTGGTATGTGGCGCGTCCGTTCATCTTTTTTTAACTGATAACATATATCATAACCATTAAGAGAAGGCATGATAATATCCAGTAAAATTAAATCAGGAGGTTCTTCTTTAGCGATTTTTAAAGCGAAATTTCCTTCTCTGATTCGTCGCACCTGATAACCTTGTTCGGTCAAAACTTTACCCAACAATAATAAATTGTCTGATGTATCGTCAATTACTAAAATATTAGCGTTCATCATAGATTTAAAAAATATAATATTTATTGAAATTATGATTTATTTGAGTAACTGAAGTGTTACTTACCGTTTGTTTATTTTAACTGATTTAGCGAAAGTAAGGTTGCCTTTGCTTTGCTAAAAACTTTGTAGCTTATCAGACAACAATGAGAGCCGAATCTGCCCCTACAATGTATTTGTACATCGCTCGTTCGCAATCGATTGTATACCGATTGATATTTACCGTAAACCTTGGATTATTATAAATAATAAAAACTTTTATTCCCACATCGTCAAGTACTGACTACCTGAGTTTTTAATTAAGAAAAAAATATCCGTGTCTGGACATCCAGAATAAAGGGCAGCTAGCAGTGAGATAAACTACACGATAGAAAGGTAGAGCGCGTACCAATTTACTTTCTCGTGCGCCACTAATCTTTCTCCCCTGCTTCCTACCGAATAAAGGTGACGGCGCTTAAGTGAAGTGTTAGCCAAAAGCATCCGCGCCATTTTTGTAGGTTGGGTGAAGCACCCAGACGAAGCTTTACCGGAGAATCAGCCAAAGCTAGCAAGGATTTTCTCAATGTTCGCGATCGATCCAACCTACATTTTTAGTTTTGCCACACTAGCCACACTAATAGGATAAAGATACATTAGGTTAATCCTCAAATTTCCGTGGCTAACCCAATATCCCCAAAATTTTGAACTTTTTACCCGATTTATCCAAAATAGCATCGATTTGCTAAACAGCACCGCTATTTCGGCGAAAAATTACCGCAATAGTCTTAAAAATAAGCTTAAGATCGTACATCAGGCTCCAATTCTTCTGATACTTCAAATCCAACCGAATTACATCCTCAAAAGTCCGGAGTTGAGAACGTCCGCTAACCTGCCATTCTCCCGTCATCCCAGGTTTAACATCTAAACGCTGCCACTCTGGAACTTCATAGCTTTCCACCTCATCCGGAGTCGGGGGTCTAGTTCCCACTAAACTCATTTCCCCTTTGAGTACGTTCCAAAATTGGGGCAGTTCATCTAAACTCGTCCGCCGTAAAAAGCGACCCACTTTAGTTACGCGGGGATCGTTATCATTTTTAAACAGCGGACCGGTAATTTGGTTTTCGACGGTAGACTTTAGCGCTTCCGCATTCACGCACATCGATCGAAATTTCCACATCCTAAACCGTCTTCCCATCCAACCGCAACGAACCTGACCGAAGAAAATCGGACCCGGACTATCTAACTTAATTGCGATTGTAATCGGAACGAACAACACCGCCGTAATACCCAATCCCACCAATGCTCCCACCACATCAATGACTCGCTTTACCCAAGAACGAACGGAACGATGGGTCGGTGGCGGTTGCAATTCGCTACGGCGAGTTATCTTCGAGCTAACTAATTCAGTACTTTGCTCAATAATAAAAACTTCATTTAGTCCGGTCAGAGACAATACTGCCATGACTTGAGAGCGGACGTTCCGCAGAACTAATCTAATCCCTTTTTGCTGTGCCAGTTTTAAACTACTCACCAGCGCCCCTAAACCGCTGCTATCCATAAAAGTAGTTTGGTTAAAATCTACAACAATTTGGCTGGGAAGGGGACTTTCTTGGCAAAGCTGTTGAAAGGTTTGCTTGAAGGCAACTGCCTCCAGCACGCTTAATTGAGGGGGTGCTTGAATCAGGGGAATCTCTTTCAAGAACTTAACCGGAATATATATATTTGGGATTTTGTTAATCATGGAGACGTTCTAAAAACATCATACCAAGGAGCTAACTAATGCTATTGTTCCCCAAACTACTTTACTTTTATTAACCTAATTTCCACCAAAATGTATATTTTTGTTTTATCTATCGGTAACTTATCCCCTTTAACTACATCTTCTACCTACTCAGCCAAGACATTTTGGCAAAGAATAAGTCAAAATTAGTACTAGAAATTCTATCATCTGGAGAAGGCGATGATTTCCCTTCGTTTACGCAGAATTATAGCGCCCTTCTTACTGGCCGTTTTACTGCTGGTAACCTCTTGTAGAGCGCAGGATACTTCACCTTACGCACAGGTACAAAAAGAAACCACCCAACGGGGTGCTACTCCAGCAGTTGCTAGGAATGCCGAACAAGGTAGCAGCTTCAATAAATTCTTCCCAAAATCTGATAAAGACTTCCAAGTAGTACCCGCTCAAGAAAAGAAAGGCTTTGCTGAGTATAAATTAAACAAAGGTGGCAAGAATGTTGCCATGTTGTCTATCAACGATATAACCAGCGTCCCAGCAGCCAAAAAGAAATACGATGAAAGCAGCGAAAAAATAGCAGGTTTTCCAGCCGCAGAAGCACCCGGTAACGGTACTGGTATCTTAGTGAACAATCGCTATCAAGTTAAAGTACAATCTCGCGATCCTTCTTTTACTAAAAACGATCGCGTAGCTTGGCTGCAAAAATTTAACCTCAGTGGTCTACGCCAACTCAAATAAACTTTAATTCATTCTCGATTCCAATTCGCAACTACTCAATAAGGATTTTTCGTGAGCAAACCCATTTATCAATTAGTTGATGAACTGCCTACTGGCGGCTTGACAGTAATGTCATTGCGATCGCTCGATTTTGCGATTCCCGGTGAATGGCAAAATTTAGTTGGCTTTGACAACACAATTCGCACCGTTACTGGCGAAACCGACCCAGAATTCGTCAAACAAATTGGCGAACGCGCCGTTCAACTATTCAACGACAAATCACAAGGATATCAAAGATCTCTGTGGCTTTACCAAACAGTCGATAGCGCCTCTTCAGCTTTGGGTGCAGCCGCTTTAGCAAACAAAGTAGGCGAAAAAATTTCCTTTCTCGGCTTCTTAAATAACATCACTCCTAAAGCAGAAAAAGCTCAAACCATTGACTTGGCTGTTAAATTGGTAGTCGAACTAGTAGCTTTCTGCCAAATTAACGGTATTCCCGGTGACAGCATCGGCGATTTCTTAGCAGCTTTAGGTGACTACGGTGGCGAATCTCTCATGCGAATGGCAGCGCTAGTTTGCTTTGATGGATTGATTCCCTTGGGGCCAGATTTCGTACAAATAGTTTTGTCCAAATTCAACACCATGAGTCCCCAAGAATTGGAACAAAATAAAACATTCCAAGGCGTTAACGATCTGATTCCCGGCGGAAATTCCGCAGGCAAATTAGGCTTTATCAATGAAAGCTTTGCTTCTGTTTCTGGTTGGATGACCGATTTTGTTAGTTCTCGGAATTTAACGCCCCAGAATGTCGTCAAAAATCTATCCAGTTTTATGGATGCTACGGACGACAAGTTGGATTATCTAGCTGCATTCCTCGACGTATCAACCAACTATTACGAACACACGGGTATCCAAACTTTAGCTCGTCGTTTAATCGAAAGAGCCGTTGCCGAACTTTAAAGATTTTGATTTGAGCAAGAGCACATCTTTTTTTATCATCCGAAAATTTGCGATCGCAATTGGTAGTTAATTATGTAAATGGCTACCAAACTAAGATGTACGCGCTAACCAAATAGATATTTCCTGTTGGTTATAATCTAAAACAGTGGGCCGATCGCACCCACTGTTTTTCAATTTAACTATCCATTCAAAAGAAAAACTTAACCTGAAGATGAGCAATCCACAATCTATCAAAGAACTAGTTGAAAAATTATCAACTAACAACGTTACAGTTTACTTACTTAAAGGATTGGATACCGTTGTTCCGGGAGAATGGCAAAATATAGTTGATTTTGAAGATATGATTAGCGCCGTTACTGGAAAAACCGAAAAAAAGAAAATAAAAAAAATTCGAGAACGTGCTTTAGAATTGTATGATGACTCATCCCAAGGTTACCAAAAAGCGATTTGGCTGTACCAAGTTGCGGACAGAGCAGATAGTGCTTTGGGTGCAGCGGCAATGGCTAATAAAATAGGTGAAAAAGTAGGCTTTTTGTCATTTTTAAACAAATTAACTCCTAAAGCAGATACAGTTCAAAGCATCGATTTGGCACTTAAATTAGTAGTTGAATTACTCGCTTTTTCTGCCACCAGCGGCACTCCCACGACTAACATCGGAGCTTTTGCCAGCGCGGTCACTAATTATCATCACGAAGCGCTCATCCGCATGGCTGCTTTAATTTGCGTTGATGGTTTGATTCCCCTTGGCCCTGATTTTTTGAGTAAAGTACAATCAACTCTCAATAGCATCAATCCGTCGGTCTTACAACAAAATGGAACTTTCCAACAAGTTAGTAATTTTATCCCAGGCAATAGTACCGGAGATAAAGTAGGCTTTATGGGTCAAAGTTTAGCATCCGTGCAAGCTTGGATGGCCAATTTTGTCCGTTCTCATCATTTAACTCCGCAATCAGTTCTTCGTAACTTAAAACAATACATTGATATTGCGGATGATAAATTAGACTATGTGGCAGCGTTTTTAGACATGACAACCAATTATTATGAACATACGGGCATTCAAACCGTAGCTCGCCGCTTAATCGACCGAGCAGCTAAAGAAGTTTAGAGAAGAGATACTATGGCGACTAATTTCGCCGATACACCCAAAGCGCGATTAATTGAAGTGTTCTCTGCTATTCAAGGCGAAGGACTAAATATTGGTACGCGCCAAATTTTTATCCGCTTTGCGTTGTGCGATTTACGCTGTCACTTTTGCGATAGCGCTCATACCTGGAGCGTACCAGCAGAATGTCAAATCGAGCGCACCCCTGGAAAACGGGATTTTGAAACTCATTTTAATCCCGTATCGTTGATGACTTTGCTGGATTGGGTAGAAAGACAAAATCAACCTGGATTACACGATAGTATTAGTTTAACTGGTGGAGAACCGCTTCTTCATGCAGCATTTTTAAAAGAGTTTCTGCCTGAAGTAAAACAATTAACAGGTTTACCAATTTATCTAGAAACAGGCGGTCATCGTCCCGAACAATTAGCGATGATTTTACCTTATTTAGATTCAGTTGGTATGGATATTAAACTGCCTAGCGTTAGCGGAGAAAATCACTGGGAAGCGCATCATCAGTTTTTACATATTTGTGAAAATTCACAGGTAGAGATATTTGGGAAAATAATTATTTCTAATCAAACTAATTCGGCAGAATTAGAGTTGGCAGGTGAATTAATAGCTAGTGTAAATGCTGCTATTCCGGTATTTTTACAGCCAGCAACACCGATTCCCGATCGTGATAAAATAGTTGCGCCATCACCGGATCGAGTTTTAGAATGGCAGGCATTAATGAAGCGTTTTGTTAAACAAGTGCGCGTGATTCCTCAAACACATAAGATGATCGGTCAGATGTAAAATATTTTAGTTGTCACTTGTCTATGAGGTATGAAATAATTTTCGATCCAGAGGCAGTTAAGGATATCCAAAACCTGAGAGCCGATATTCGAGCTACACTACGAGATGGGATGGAGACTTACCTGCGATACGAACCTACCAAGATTAGTAAGAGTCGTATTAAACGCTTACGAGACTTTTTACGACCTCAATACAGGCTTAGGATAGATGATATGCGCGTTTTTTATGATGTAGTAGAAGGAGTCGTTGAAGTTTTAGCAGTTGTGCAAAAATCAGAAGCAGAAGCCTGGCTAGAAAAGGAGGGAGAAATCGATGAAGAGGGTAACGATGAATGAGGTGCAGGCGAATTTACCTGAATATTTACAAATGGCAGAACAAGAAGATATCCTGATCGTTGATCGAGGAAAACCAATTGGTATGCTACTTGGCTTGCCGTCAGAAGATGATTTAGAAGATTATCAACTAGAAAACGACCCACGTTTTTTAAAACGAATTTCCCAAGCAAGGAAACGCCTACGTTCTGGTCAAGGAATTCGGTTAGAAGATATTCAATGGTAGTAGAAAAATGCTGATTAATTTTCAGCAATTAATTGACCTATTTCTATTTTAGAATAAGTTAAATTAATTCATTGAAATTTTCATTTACCGATCGCAATTTCAAATTCCTCTAATGCTTGATAACTTCCCACTTGCCAAGCACGTTCTACTGTTTGGGGAATGATTTGCGCGATCGCAATTTCAGGAAAATTCGGGCTGATATCGGATTCTACATATCTACCATCTACGAGCAAATAAATCTTTAGCCTCCCGTTACTGTAAATCCATAATTCCGTAACTGCGATCGCTTCATAAGCATCAAACGTAGTTTTAGAAGTTACATCAGTCTCGATCGCTAAATCTGGAGGAGGATCGCCTGGTTCAAGTCTACGACGCCCGATCGTGCGCTGATAATTTTGAATATAAAAACAAGCATCCGGTTCAACACCTGCTGCACCTTCTCGTTTGAAAGTAGTTGAACCAAAAGGCTCAAATCTTCTACCTGCCGACTTGAGTAAAAATTTTATTATGTCCGAAATTAAGTCTTTCGATCGTTCGTGTTCTGCTAAGGGAACCTTAATTTCTAAAGTATTTTTACTATAAGCAATTCTTGCCGATCGCTTTTCTCCCAACTCATCCAAAATCGACTCAAATTCAGTCCAAGTTACGTTAGGAATAGTTACCACGCTACCAGGCGCTAATTCAATCTGGCTAACAGGTTTGAGAACAGATGTAATAACAGCCATAAGATTTTAAATTTAATATTTATTTTTAGCGTAAGTTGAAATTAAGAAACCCGGTTTCTTCAAGAAACCGGGTTTCTGTGGCAAAAGAAAATTGCCTAACTATAAATATCTTCCGCTTGAGAAACTCCGGGAGTATTAGCTTTCATTTTCGCTTTTGCCTTATTAGCACTGCGTTTGAGCGCTTGCAATCGGGCTTCGTACTTACTGCGTTGGCGTTTCGTCGGGTTCATATCGATCAAAGCTTTCAACGCGCTACCCAAACTTTTATAAGCATTGGGAAGAGTGTAACCGAAACGGGTAGCTAATGCGATCGCTTTATCATCAGCATCGATCGCTTCCTTAAAAGTTCGTTCGCTATTATTCTTCTGATACAACCGCCAACCAGACACCCCGCACAGTCCCAGCGCCAACAACAGCAACAAACCATCCTGCACCCACAATTCCCCCACAGCGCCCCCCAAACCAATGGCCAGCGCCGCCATTTCCCAGCCATCTCTAGGAATGGTATCGTTTTGAATGCGGGCGACTTCGTGCCAAAACAGCAAATTGCGCTGATCCAAAGCCAACTGATCCCATTTCACCAGGTCAATTTGAATTTCCACCTGGTCTTTTCCAATTTCTTCACATCGGATCAGGGGTGGACTGACTTCCGTCGTTCCTTCAACTGTCACCCAACTCTGCATCTCAGGAGGCAATAAGCCTTTTAAGCGGCGCAGTTCGCTCATTTCCGATCTAGCGGAGGAAGTCGCATAAGATGTCATAATTCCAGCCCCAGCAAATTCGCAGCAGATAAAATGGCTCTTATTTTTTCGAGTATAGTTACAGGTTTTATAGACAAATACAATACTTGTCCGATCTAACCGTTTCGTAAGGTTTTTCCCTCACCGGACGTACTACCACGCCCTGTATTCCCTCTCCTGACGGGTTGGGAAGCCTTTCTGACAATATTAGCACTGCCATTCATCATAGATCCCCGGCTTCTTCAAGAAGTCGGGGATCTGAGCAGCAAGTTTTGTTTAACTTAGTGCCGATCGATCTACTCAGCAGAACCTACACTGGTACGTAATACAGTTTTTGGGTCTTGAGCTTCCAAAGGTTGAGGCGTTGATGTTTGCAAACTTTGCTCATCCACCTTCGCCCATTCAGTGTGGAATGCCCCAGGTTTATCAACACGCTGATAAGTGTGGGCCCCGAAGTAATCTCGTTGAGCTTGAGTGAGGTTTTGCGGTAAGCGATCGCGCCGATAACTATCAAAATAATCCAACGACGCACTAAATGCCGGAACCGCAATCCCCAATTTAGCTGCTTGTGCAATCACTTCCCGCCAAGCCGACTGGCGATCCAAAATCGTCTGCTTAAACTCAGGCGCTAACAATAAATTAGCTAACTCAGGATTTTCCTGGTAAGCCTGTTTAATCTTATCCAAGAAACCAGCCCGAATAATACAGCCACCTTTCCAAATCCGCGCCATCTCGCTCAAATTTAGATCGTATGAGTAAGCCTTAGAAGCCGAACTCAATAAATCCATCCCTTGAGCGTAAGAGCAGATTTTTGAGCAATAAAGAGCATCGCGAATTTGATTAACGAAAGTCTTCTGATCCCCTTCATACTTAGCAGTAGGGCCACTTAAAATTTGCGAAGCTGCTACCCGTTCCTGCTTAAAAGAAGACATGATCCGCGCATTCACCGCCGCCGTAATAGTAGGAATCGGAACGCCCAATTCCAAAGCACTTTGTACCGTCCAGCGTCCTGTCCCTTTCTGCCCTGCTGCATCCAGAATCATATAAACCAGAGGTTGATTAGTATCTGGATCGATGT
This sequence comes from Leptolyngbyaceae cyanobacterium, assembly GCA_036703985.1. Lineage (GTDB taxonomy): Bacteria > Cyanobacteriota > Cyanobacteriia > Cyanobacteriales > Aerosakkonemataceae > DATNQN01. Next base: position 80,855 of record DATNQN010000137.1, on the reverse strand, counting down.
AGTTGAAAATATCTGCCGTGATCTCAATCAAAAATGAATTGAGTTCGTCGGTAGTATTCCATTCCGCAAAAACTTCGTGCAGTTGCTTACGATCTAGCCCTGCCGCATTTTTGAGCAGGTCGTATGCTTCGGCAATCAGCTGCATATCCCCGTACTCAATGCCATTATGCACCATCTTCACGTAATGGCCAGCCCCACCAGGGCCGATATAAGTCACGCAAGGGCCATCATCCACCTGGGCGGCAATTTTCGTGAAAATCGGTGACAAATATTCGTAAGAGCTCTTCGTGCCACCAGGCATCAAACTAGGGCCATTCAGCGCCCCTTCTTCACCACCGCTGACACCCATCCCGATAAAGCGAAAACCTTGTGGCTCTAGTTCGCGAGTACGACGGGCAGTATCGTCAAATAAAGAGTTACCGCCATCGATAATGATGTCACCTTCTTCTAAATAAGGTTTTAGTTGGTTGATCACCGCATCCACTGGTGCCCCAGCTTGCACCATGATCAAGATTTTCCGGGGACGTTCCAGGGATTTAACAAAGTCTTCAAGAGTATAAGCTGCTACGACGTTTTTACCTTGCGCCCTCGACGCCATGAAAGCATCTGTTTTTTCTTTTGTGCGGTTGTAGACTGCGATCGGAAAACCATTACGCTCCACATTCAGCGCCAGGTTCTCACCCATCACAGCCAAACCAATTACACCAAAGCTTTGTAGTGCCATAAGACTATTTGCCAACTCTGTTGTTTGGATTAGTTCCCCTTCAGAGTAGCCCGATCCCCATTTTTTCTCCTATTAAAAAGGGATTAAAACTCATCGAAGCAATGCAAAAATTGTATTTAGTGAAGGATGAAGTCTGAAGTCTGAAGGATGAAGTGAGAATTCTCCGAGTTAGAATTCAGGCAATTAATTCATCTGCACCGTTTCTTTCCCCGATCTCCCCTTCACGTAAATCTCCTGGGATGGTTGGAAGCCCTGCCTCTTGCCTCTTTATAGCAGGGAGGAAAACCGACTCAAGCGGCGTTAGCCGCCGTCACTTTCACAGGTGATATACTTATGGGATGGAACAGACTCTTACTATTGTTTGCAAGCTTCAACCCACTCCTGAGCAATCCGCCAAAATGAATGACTTGCTCAAGGCGTTTGCGGATGCCTGCAACTATGCCAATGAACAGGTAAAGCTGGGGATAACCAGCAAGACCACGATTCAGAGCATGGTTTATTATGACATTCGGGCTAAGTATGGGTTGAGCGCTAATCAAGCGGTCAGGGTTTGCGCCAGAGTAGGTGCCAATCGTAAGGCGGCAAAGGTCAAAGGTAAAGCTGTTCAAGTATTTAGTCCAACCTCTGCTGATTACGACGCTCGGATCTTCGACTTCAGGGAGAATGATAGAACCGTCAGCCTGACGTTGCTCGGCTGTAGAGAGCATATCCCCGTGGTGTTGGCCAACTATCAGGCTGGCAAGCTGAAGGGGCGTAAACCCACCTCTGCCCAGTTGTGCAAGCACAGGGATGGGTTGTTCTATATCCATATTCAGTTGACCGAAGAAACTCCAGAACCGACCAAATCGGACAAGGTGATTGGGGTTGATTTCGGGCGCAGAGATATTGCCGTTACTTCTGACGGGGAAAGATGGGACGGGAAAGACATTCAACAGGTTAGAGATAAGTTTTCCAGGGTGAGAGCATCGCTCCAACGAAAGGCATCGAAAGGCACAAGATCTACTCGCCGTAGGGCAAGGCAGATATTGAAACGGCTGTCGGACACAGAGCGTCGCTATCAAACCTGGTTGAACCACAACGTCAGCAAGAAACTCATTGATGCGGCCAAATCCAATCACGCAACGGTTGCGATTGAGGATTTAACGGGCATCCGTGAACGCACCAACCAACAGCCCAGGAACAAGACAGAACGTAGATGATCGAATAGTTGGGCGTTCTACCAATTGCGGTTGTTTGTGGCTTACAAGGCGGTTAAGGCAGGGATTCAACTGGTTGCAGTTCCACCTGCCTACACAAGCCAGACCTGCCACGTCTGCAACCATATTGGTTTGAGGACTGACAAGCGATTTAAGTGTAGCAACTGTGGATGGCATGGTGACGCTGATTTGAATGGTGCAATCAACATTTCTAAGCTTGGGGGTGTTTTTGTAAGCCACCCCAGAGGCTCGGATCTGGCGTGTTCTTTGAACCGTGATGATTCAGGGCTACTACAAGACCTCAGACTGTCGGGCGAGGGCAAAAGCCCTTGTGCTTCAGCCGGGAGTTAGCTTACCTACTTCACCACTACCTTGGTAAAATTACCGAGTAGACATTAGACACCGCACGGGGGTTCAGCAGATGCTTGCATACATCCTGGCATTATTAGTTGGTTTTAGTAGCATTGGCGTTTATCTTGCTGCTTTCTTTTTGCCAGAAATCCACCGCAAGAGTGATTTTTATTGGAGCGGAGTGGGATTGTTTTATGCCTTGGTTTTGTGGGTATGTGCTGGACGAATCACTGGCGGTGTTTTATTGGGACAAATCGCTGGCGTTTCTCTATTAGGTTGGTTTGGTTGGCAAACCCTGACATTACGCCGTCAACTAATCCCGGTGGAACAGCAAACGGAATTACCTACTAAGGAAGAGGCAGCCCAAAAAGCCGCTTCTTTAATCGGCACTTTACAGTCAAAACTATCTAACTTGTCCGTTCCTCCTAGTGTTGCTCAGTTGCCACAAAAACTTACTGGTTTATTCTCTAAAGCTAAAAAACCAGGTCAAGGTGCAATGACTGGTTTACAAAAGCTAACTAAGGAAACATCGGTTGTTGAAAAAACTACTACACAACCTGTAACTCCTCCTACTGCTGCGACGGGAGAAGCAATGGTAGCACCGATTCCAGAAGCATTTGATGCTGATTCGGAAGCACAAGCAACTGCACCTATTACGCCAACTCCAGAAGCACTTGACGCTGATTCGGAAACAGAAGCAACTGCACCCGCAACACCTATTGCACAAGAAACTCCTACGCCTGCACCATTGCAAACTTTGCCAGAAATAGAAGCAGCGGAAACATCGACATCTATAGAAAACATCGCTCCAGAGGTAGAACTTGCTCCACCAGCCGAACCAGTAGGATTAGGAGATGCTACAGATCGGCAATCAGCAGCTTCTACTCCACCAGAAATTGCCAAAGCACCCGCACCATCGCCTTTTTCAGAAATAGCCACTGCCAAGGATACTGACGTTAAGGAGTGAGTGGGTGAGTGAGAGATGGGGAGATGGGGGGATGGGGGGAAAGAAGCGGTGGAGATGAATTAATTGTCTAACTTGGAGACTCCTGACTCCTGAATTCTGACTCCTGACTCCTAAATTCTCACTTCATCCTTCAAACTTCATCCTTCATCCTTCATAGGATGTCAAAATTAGTAAAACAAGAGTTTATTATTTTTACTTGGCCTCCGGTTGTGACAGAATCTCAAAACTACAAAGATACGGTTAATCTACCTAAAACTCAGTTTGATATGCGGGCGAACGCTCTCAAGCGGGAACCAGAACTGCAAAAATTTTGGGCAGAGCATCAGATTTACGAAAAACTGTCGCAAAACAATCCAGGCGATATATTTGTTTTGCACGACGGCCCACCTTATGCTAACGGAGCGCTGCACATCGGTCACGCGCTGAATAAAATTCTCAAAGATATTATCAATAAATATCAGTTGCTTAAAGGTCGCAAGGTTCGTTACGTACCGGGTTGGGACTGCCACGGTTTGCCGATCGAATTAAAAGTTTTGCAGGATATGAAACCGGCAGAACGGCAAAAACTGACGCCTTTGGAACTGCGCCGCCAAGCGAAAGAGTTTGCCCTCAAAACAGTAGACAAGCAGCGAGAATCGTTCAAACGCTACGGGGTTTGGGGAGAATGGGATGACCCTTATCTAACTCTCAAACCAGCTTACGAAGCAGCGCAAATTGGCGTTTTCGGGCAAATGGTTCTGAAAGGCTACATTTATCGGGGATTGAAGCCCGTACACTGGAGTCCTAGCTCGAAAACGGCATTAGCAGAAGCAGAATTGGAATATCCGGAAGGTCATACTTCCCGCAGTCTCTACGCTGCTTTCCCGATCGTAGAACTGTCTCCGCCACTGGAATCAGCTTTAAAGCAGTACTTGCCGGATTTGGGGGTGGCAGTATGGACGACTACTCCTTGGACGATACCCGCTAATTTAGCAGTGGCGGTGAATCCCGACCTTATCTATGCGGTGGTGGAGGTGGAGAATAACCTAACCCCCCAGCCCCCTTCCCTCGTAGGGAAGGGGGAGCCGGAAAGCTTAACCTCTCCAACAAAGAAGGGACAGCCGGAAAGCCTATCATCTCCCACAGGGAAGGGACAGCCGGAAAGCCCCTCTCCTCTTAGGGGAGGGGTTGGGGAGGGGTCAGCCAAAGAGGAAAAACCTTTAGGTTTTAAATATCTAATCGTGGCGGCGGATTTGGTAGAGCGGCTGTCTGCCACTTTAGGAGTTAACCTGACGGTGAAGGCGACCGGATCTGGTAGGTCTTTAGAGCATTCTACTTATCGTCATCCGTTATTCGATCGCGTAAGTCCGATCGTGATCGGCGGAGATTACGTTACCACTGATTCCGGTACGGGATTGGTACACACCGCACCCGGTCACGGTCAAGATGACTATATGGTAGGTCAGCGGTATGGTTTGCCGATTTTGTCTCCAGTGGATGCAGATGGAAACTTTACCGAAGAAGCGGGACAGTTTGCCGGGTTAAATGTTCAGAGTGAAGGTAATGCTAAGGTAGTGGAAGCTTTAGCGGCGGCAGGTTCTTTATTGAAGGAAGAACCTTACGTTCATAAGTATCCTTACGATTGGCGGACGAAAAAACCGACGATTTATCGCGCTACGGAACAATGGTTTGCGTCGGTAGAAGGTTTCCGGGAAGAAGCATTAAAAGCGATCGCATCTGTCAAATGGATTCCCGCTCAAGGGGAAAACCGCATTACTCCAATGGTGGCAGAACGATCGGACTGGTGCATCTCCCGTCAGCGCAGTTGGGGCGTACCGATTCCCGTTTTCTATGATGAAAAAACGGGAGAACCTTTGCTGAATGAGGAAACGATTTCTCACGTTCAAGCGATCGTAGCTGAAAAAGGCTCGGATGCTTGGTGGGAAATGTCAGTGGAAGAGTTATTGCCCCAAAAATACCGCAATAACGGTCATTCTTATCGCAAAGGCACCGATACGATGGACGTATGGTTCGATTCCGGGTCATCCTGGGCGGCGGTAGCGAAACAAAGACCCGAATTGTGCTATCCGGCAGATATGTATTTGGAAGGTTCGGATCAGCACCGGGGTTGGTTCCAATCTAGCTTACTGACCAGTGTCGCCAATAACGGCATCGCACCTTACAAAACCGTATTAACTCACGGCTTTACCTTGGATGAAGAAGGCCGCAAAATGAGTAAATCCGAGGGAAATACGATCGATCCCTTGGCGATTATCGAAGGCGGCGACATCGAAATCAAAACCCAAAAAGGCAATAAAACCAAGAAAGAAAAAGTGCCGGCTTATGGTGCTGATGTGTTGCGTTTGTGGGTGTCGTCGGTAGATTATTCTTCAGATGTGCCGATCGGTTTGAATATCCTCAAACAGTTAAATGATGTGAGAGGAAAAATTCGCAACACGGCGCGTTTTTTGTTGGGTAATTTGCATGATTTCGATCCGGCAAAAGATGCCGTACCTTACGAACAATTACCGGAACTCGATCGCTATATGCTGCATCGAATGACGGAAGTGTTTGAGGAAATAACCCAAGCATTTGAAAGTTTCCAATTCTTCCGCTTTTTCCAAACGGTGCAGAATTTCTGCGTGGTAGATTTATCCAATTTCTACTTAGATATTGCGAAAGATCGGTTGTATATCAGTGCTGAGAATTCGTTCCGCCGTCGCAGTTGCCAAACGGTTTTGGCAATTGCCGTGGAAAATTTAGCCAGAGCGATCGCACCAGTTCTCTGTCATATGGCAGAAGATATTTGGCAATATTTACCTTACTCAACACCCTATAAATCCGTGTTTGAATCCGGTTGGGTGAAAGTTGAGGAAAAATGGAAGAAGCCAGAATTAGCAGCATCTTGGCAACAATTGCGACAAATGCGCCAAGAAGTGAATAAAGTGATGGAACAAAGCCGCAAGGAAGGTGAAATCGGCGCTTCTTTGGAAGCGAAAGTTTTATTATACGTAGCCGATCCAGATCTGCGCCAGCGTTTAGAAGCGTTCAATCCCGTCACTGATTCACCCGTAATAACTCCCGATGAAAAAGTAGTAGTAACAGAAGAAGTCGATTTAGATGAAGAACTAATTCCGACAGTAGCTACTACGAAGCAATGGCGGGTATTTGCAGAACAAATCGATGTGATTTTGTCCGATTCTCTAGACCAAATCGGTAGATTTTTCCAAAATTATCAAAGACCGCTTACGGTATTAGGTGCGATTGGTTTGGTAGTGTTTATTTTGTATTTAACAGCAACTATGTTAAATGCAGTTAATCGCATACCGCTACTAGAACCAGTTTTCACCTTGATCGGTATTTACTACTCGTTTAAGTTCGCTAATAGCAATTTACTGCGAGGAAACGATCGCCAAAAATTATACGAAGATATTCGTACTTGGCAACGAGAAATTGTCGGTCAAACTCCCTCAAGGTTCTTAACCGTTAAGGAACAACCAACCACAATTACTGCTTCCGTCACGACGGAGGAAGTTAGCGATACCGATAACTCAATTCTCAGTAATGGCAGTAATGGAGTTGACGAACTGCGTTACCTGTTTATTGCTTCTCAGGTAGAGTTGCTAAATTCACCGGAAGCTTTAGAGGGAGTTAAGTTTAAAGCAATTTCTGACAACTTGGGTGTGGGTGTAGTGAAGGCAGATGGGCAAAAATGCGATCGCTGCTGGAACTATTCCGTTTTAGTAGGTAGCTTCCCCGCCCATCCCCTACTCTGCGATCGCTGCGTACCCGCACTAGCAGGGAAATTTTAACGAAGAAGGATTCTGAATTCAGAATTCAGAATCAAGAAAGAAGAAAGAATTTCTTGCTCCCAGGTTCAACCTGGGAGCAGTTTTTTGAGTAGGGGCTCTCGCATTCGGGCGACAATTTATGACTCAAACCCTCTATTTTCTGTCCGAATGCTTCGCCCCTAAAAAGGCTACAAACAAGTTTGATATCACTCTTCTAAATTGAATTTAGCAGGATTCTGCTTTTGGCTAGTAATCACTGTTAACTTTTGGAGGCATTCTTGCGTTAATTGGGTAAATGCTCTCCCACCAGTTGATTGAGGATTAGAAAGCACGACAGGCATAAAAGTATCGACAGCTTTAGAAACGCTTACATCAACGGGAATGCGAGTTTTGAAAAGTTTGGTAGCGCTGTAATCTTCATGAACTCGACGCATTACTTGCTGATAATACCTACCTGTCAATAGAGAACCTGACATCGTGAAAACAATACCCAACAATTGAATATTCACCGCATCGTTTTTATGAATTTCTCTTTGTTGAGCTAGTCTTCGTTCTAGTAACTGAATACCGATCACTGATAATGGTTCTGGTTTAGCGGGTAAGATGTAAAAATCGCTAGCCAGCAGACCGCTACGAGTTAAAAGATTATAACCCGGAGCGCAATCTAAAATTATAAAATCATACTCTTTGACGACGGGACTGAGAATATGTTGTACCAGGTTTCTTTCAAAAACCGTCCAAATTTGCTCGAAATTATTTTGGCCTCCGTGAATTGCTTTTTCATAGAGCATTTCCGATACCAAAAATTCATCGTAAAGGTCTAGGTCTCCTGGTAATAAATCCAAACCTTTTAAAGAGCAAGCATAACCGTGAATTACATCATAAATTGGAATCGATAGTTTAATATCAGGTTTGATTGCTTTATTTACCAAATGCCTTAAAGTGCGTTTATCTCTCCGCCGCTTAGAAAAGTCCTGTGGAGACATCATGCTGAGAGTCGCGCTGATTTGGTTATCTAAATCGACAACCAAAACCTTTTTACCGAAATCTTTTACCAAACTAGCGGCCAAGTTTACCGTGAGGGTCGTCTTACCGACGCCGCCTTTCATATTGGCAGTTGCTATGATATATCCCATTCGTTCTGTCCTTTTACAAATGACGCCCTACTCAGGAAATTCGATCTGGATACCCAGGCGGCACCAGGATAAAGATGCTTCATTAAATTTAATATTTTTACGGACTAGGCAAAAGGGCGCTGGTGATAAATTCTTTCGATCGAGATCCCGATCTGGGGAAGAAGCCTCCTTAGATTCACGGGAAAGTAAATATTAGTTTTAGCGCAACTCGATAATTTTAGCTAATAAGCTTTGTAATCTATGCAGGCTAGATCCTACTTGGTATAGTAAGTCCCCTTTCCCCAACAGATAAGCTGCTGCTTTTTGATTCCCGCCTAATACTATAGTTGAGTCTGCCTCGCTAGCGGTGCGAAGTGCCACTCTTCCCGGTAAATTCGATCGAATTAGAGGGGTAACAACTTTCGCTTCTGGGCGTTGGGTGGCGACGATGAGGTGAATGCCAGCCGCTCTTGCCATTGCACCTAGCCGTTTGATGCTTAATTCTAGTGCATTGCGAATTTCTTTTTCTGCCATAAAATCCGCATATTCATCGAAAATACAAACTATGCGGGGTAGAGGCTTGGTTGCTTTTTGATTGTAAGCGGTAATATCGGCACACCCGGCAGCTTCAAATATTTGATAACGCTGCTCCATTTCTGCTACCAATTCTGTCATCAGTTCGATCGCGGTTTCGCTATCTTTGACGACTGGCTTATATAGCCAGGGGATCGCCTCGAATTCCGGAAAAGTTACCCGTTTGGGATCGACGAGAGCAATTTTGAGATGTTGGGGAGAGTGACGCCAAAGTAAACTGAGCAGAAGGCTTCGCAGAAATTCGCTTTTACCGCTACCTGTAGTACCGCCAACTAAAAAATGACAGGTATTGGGATCGGATAAATCTGCTTCTAATAATTTGCCATCTATATTTACGCCTATGGCGATTTTGACTGGTGCGGTGGCGGGTAATGGTTGTTTTTGGATGTAATCTTCGGCTTTGGCAATTTGGCGATCGCAACGAGGTAAATCAACGCTAACATACCCGGCTTGCGGTGCGATCGTCGGTGGAACGGTTAATTCCATCTGCACCTGAATATCAGCAGATTTATTGATAATAGAAGCAACTTTTACTCCTAATTGAGGTTTTAGTTTAACCCGAATGAAAGCTGGGCCGACAGACGTTCCTTGATAGTCTACACCAATACCAAAAGATTTGAGGACATTGACTAATCGATCGCCTACCTCATCCGGATCGATCGCTGGTTTTTGCTTGATTTCTTCCTTTTCCTCTACTTTAGTTTCACCAATATTAAAAAAGGTTTGGCACTTTTCTTTTTGCGGACAAATTTTACAGAGGTCAGGTTGTAGCGTTGGGGGAGGAGGGTTAGGATTAGGCGGTTGCCATATCAGCCATTCTCCCATTTGTTGTAGCTTATGGGGAATTAAGCTATGTACTGTATTTTCTAATTGTTCCCACGTATAATGATATTCTTTAAATTCTGGTAAAACGCAATAAACAGCCGAATCTACAGGTACTTTTTTCTTTTCTTTCAGCATATAACTGTAGAGCGCTACTTGCGCTAACTGTGCCGCCGGATCGACTGCTTGATAGGTTTTGTATTCTACTACGCAGAGGCTATTTTTTTCAAAATCAAAAATTATGCCATCAAGAATACCTGTTATTTTTTGCTGTTTACCATCTGGTAAAGTAAACTGATGTTCTAGGCTTAATTCTCCTGCTAATAAAGTGCGTGTGACGAGCGCATCTGCATGACAATAGCGTCTATTTTTAACTAATAATTCAGCCCACCGTCGGATTAGTTTAACTAAGCCTTGCCAAATTTGATGTAGAGAAGCTGCTTTGCTAGTATCTTCTTGAATCGCCGTTTGTAAATAAGGGAAAAATCCTACTTCATAAAATATTTGCTGCATTTGTATGGCAATTTCATCCACCTTTAATTGTTCAAATGGTGGATTAAACAAATTTTTAAATCTTGGTTCTTGTTTGCTAAGATGAATAAAATCATTAGCTAACTTGTGAAAGGTCGTACCTATACCTTGTAATCTATTTTCTGGTATAAACTGCGTATTTCCATCAAAATGTTGCTTTAAATAAAATAAGCGAGGGCATTCAAACGCCACTCTAACTTTAGTAACGCTCAAGCTCGATCGATCGGCATTTTCAGATCGGGGCATTGATTCGCTCTCCTCTGAATGAGATATACTTGGGTTAGTAAAAGCTAATAAACGTTGATGTACGTGAGCTAAATAAACTGTATCTAGTTTCGCATATTGTAGCTGTTTTTCTGTCAGGGGTCGCCTTCCCCAGTCGCTTGCTTGTTCTTCGATATCAATGTTTGAGAACTGACAGAGTTCTGCGGCTAAAGTTTTTAATTTTAAATTAGATACGGATAGATATGGTTTACGTAATTTTTGCGCTAATTTAAAAGTGCAGGTAATGTTTTTTGCTACGGGTCTACCTAAATATTTTAAGTCGTACCCTGCATTATGAAAGACCTTTTCTATTTTGGCATTAGCCATTATTTGGTTAATAAAATAAGTAACCAATTCAGGCCGATCTAAAACATCTAATATATAAGTGTGGTTGCCAGTGCGATCGGTTGGTTCTGCTAATAACTGAATTAGCGATAACTTTGGAAGATCGGTATTCCATTGAGCGATTTCTGTATCTGCCCAGAGAATTTTTGCTGAAGTAAGTTTATCGATGATTGCTTTTATTTCAGTTGCTTCTGTCAGGTAAGGCATTGGCTTTTATAATGTTTGTAGCGAGGACTGAAATCCTCATATTAGAGATAATAAGGACTTCAGTCCTCACTACGAGCTATGTTTGTGGTACGAAGCAAATTAATTGTTCTTTCGGTGGTAAATTCGGGTTAATAATCTTAACTTTATTATTATTGATTAGCCTATTAATCGCTTCCTCAACTTGAAATTGATTGACATCCAATAATTGATTTAAAGTATTTTGAATTAAAGTTGGCTTTCCCATGAAACTTTGAGTTTTAACTAAATTCAGCAAATGTTCTTCTACTTCTTTAAAATTTATATTATCAGCCCCTTCCATCTTTTTTTGAACAATTTTCAACTCTTGCAACAACGTACATTTATTCAAAATTTCTGATTGGCGAATTAAATCTTGTAATTCTTTTAATTCAACCATCTTACCTGCAACAACTAACTCATTAGCTTGGGCTGAATTAACCAAGCTTTTATATGTTGCCAAGTAGTGAACGGAGGAAAGAGTTGCTTTGATGTGATGATTTTGAGAACCTTGGAAAATTTGCCTGTAAATTTGGTGTCCAGCAAGTTTTCCATTTCCAACTCCTGCGGCACGAATCAAATATAAGGTTTGGCAGCTATTTTTATTAATTACTGCTTGACAAGCATTCATTATATTATAAAAACTAGTCATGCTTGCGTCTTCAGTCCAAACTACTCCTACTCGTGTTTTTTGTTCCGGCTGTTGATAGCTAAGAGAGTAAGAGGTGTATTTACCACTTAGTAGTTTTGCTTTAATTTCTTTTACTTCTAAAGCATCTAATACTTCTGCTAACATCGCAATTAATTCGGGAGTAGATAGCAAAGTAATTTTAGTGATTTTTGACTGAATTTTGTTGTATTCATGCTGCCATAATAACTTAAACGCTGCTAAAGAATTTGGTTTTGAGTCAGGGTCAGGTTGGGAATCGGGGCCAAGTTTTCTTTTGTAGTCATCAAATAGTTGCCCACCCAGCATAAGCGCATTTCGGGGATCTGTTTTACCGCCTGGAAACTTGGCTTCTAATGCTTGTCGAGTTAACGGGAAAATAGGTGAAGGATTCTTGGGATTAGCTTGCTCGTGGATTGGTTGTAATCTATAACGCCATAATGCTTCTGCTTGATCTAAGCCGATTCTTTTTAGATTAATTTCTTTATGAATACCCGCTTTGTCAGACATTTGAATTCGATGGCTACTCTGCCTCCAGTTATTTGTTGGCAGGCTAATAATAACTAGAAAATTTTTTAGAGAATCATTATGAATTGTAGTGTTGATACTAAAAAAAGGTTGTGGATCGGAAGCAATAGGATTATCTATTTGATCGAAACACAATACCATTGGCTGGGTTTCAGTAGAAATTCTCCCTAAATTCGAGAGAGTTTCCCAAGCTGCTTCTTCTGTTTCAATAGATTTTCTAACTTTTAATGCTTGCAAGGACTCTTCACTTAAATCATCTCCTCTCAACCACTCGCAAGCTAAGTGATATAGGTCTGGATTTGTGAGGTCATGCAACACACCAAAAAATTGATCTGCGTTGTAAATATTAGCTTGTCTGTAAGTTTTCTTGAGGTGGTTGATGAAATTTTTTCGATCGCTTTGTAATAATGTCCAAACATTATCATCAAAGATACGTTGTTTTAGATTGCGTTTCGTAAAAGCAGATAGGCTTTTAAGCCAAAGCATCAATTGAGATTCTTGTTGACCCTCTGGAAACTGCATGAGACTGTCAACGGTATAGCGCAAAATATGACGCCTGATGTGGTCGTTATCTGCCCAAGCCCCGATGTAAGCAAAAAAAGCTTTGGGGTTAAGAGTGCGTTTTATACGACCTAAAAGATAACTTTTACCAGAACCAGAATCCCCTGTCACCAGTACTGTCCGGCTACGATGATCTTTGGCAACTAAGTTAAGAAGTGCCTCAATTTCTGCGATCGCTTCTTGATGAATCGAATCTACCGTGAGTGCTGAGTCTTGTTTTTCCCGCCAAAAGTTTCCAGGCTTAAAGGTTGTCGGGTCAAAGGGGTTAACCTCGCGTCGAATGATGTCGTCAATGGATGCCATAATTAAATTTTCAATAGATTAGGTAACAGCTTTGAGAGTAGCGGGTTAATTGCTAGTTCACGACAATAAAGAATAATGGCCCGCCAATATCTTGGGTAATTCCCGCGTCAATTTGCTCGAAAGTATAGGGTGTGGTATCTACTAACGAGCTCAACTCGATTAGGTCGTTCCGTTGCAGATGATAAAGCGCCCGATCTAATTCTTCCCTAGACAAAGGCGGCTGTAACTTCTGGCGCAGATGAAAAATTGGCAAATAATTTTCCGTCCCCAATTCTCGGTCTAAATCCCGAATTATTTGCAAAATATCATCATCAGTTGGCTTGTTAGTCGCTATAGCTACTGATGGCGATACTAAATCTGGTTTTACGCCCAAAGATTTCCGCAAAAAGCGCAGGTAATTTGTCAACAAATCTAAACTGAGAACTGCACTAGTACCTTTGGCGGTGAATTCATCTCGCAGGAATTCTTGACCTCGCTGAGTTAGCCATACCTCAGCCTTCTGCCGTTTCATTTTGATATCAGTCTCAATCAGCCCCCGTTCGGCTAATTTTGGTAAAATTTCTTCTTTTTCAGCCGCTTTTGCTGCTTTGATTTCACTGGGTTTGATTTTGGCCGAAGATTTGGCGATCGCTTCGAGTACTTTTAACTCTTTCTCTGAGATCGGTATCTGGGAAGTGTCCGTTTTCAACAAAGCGCGACCGGGCGGTAAAATTTTGACAGTAGCGGTCTCGCGGGAGTAGTCTATTAAATTGCGATCGCCTAAATTTTGACAAAGTTTTTCCTTTCCTTTAAAACTGCTGAAAGTACTGGCTGCAATAGGCGATCGGTAATTCTGACAACCCAGCAGTTTAAGGAGAAACTTCAGTTCAACTGAATCCATAAATAATTTCTCGTGAGGGAGTTATTCTTAATTTTATACTTAAGCTTTCTAAAGCTAAAACTAAATATATTTACTCTAATTTGTTATTCAAACATTATTTACTTATAAAATATTATGCTGAAACTACTCCTAGTTCAACAAAATTAATCTGATGATAAAGAAATATTGACTTTTATCAAAACAACTTAATTAATTAAACCCATTCTGTAATTTTAAGCTGATTAACGCTCGACACGTAATTTAAACTTTGTTTTTTCAATTGAATTAACTTTTGCTAACATTTCAAATTCTCGATATATAGCTTCTGCCTCATAAATTAAAAGTTTCATTTCATCCGAATCTAAATGCTTGATTAAAATAGGCTTTAAATATTGACGCTTCTGGGAGGGGCCTGCGTGAAAGCCTACTTGCTCGTGAATCAATTTTACGCTTTCTTCGGTATGTAAAAACAGGTTGAAATCCGTTTTAAATCGTTGATTAACTTTCTTAATTACCGCCCCAAAATCTTTGGTGACTTCATCGAATAAGCCGATAATATAGTCATTATAATAAGGTTTGACTTGCTGATAAAAAGCAATCCAATTTATTAAATATTTTTTCAAAGATAATTTTAATAAATCTCGCTCTGAATAAGATAAGTTATGTGTTTGTAATTCCAAACTCAACAAAGATATTACCGCATCCACAGGCTGGCGAATTAATAATATCGTGGGAATAGATAATCGGCTAGCTCTAATTATTTGAGCAGCAGCGTGTAAATGAGATGCTAAAACTATAGGGCGTGTTTGAACCGATAGAAAAGCACCCATTGAAAAACTGTTAGCCGAGCGCGGAAATCCTTCTATAACTAATTCAGTATTTCTTTGTACGGAACGTCCCGGATATCTACCGCTTACCAGCATTAACGGGTAAAACAGTTTCGGGTAGAGACTGGCGAAAGAGCGAATCTCGAATTTTAGTTGAAGTAATGGTCTGTTGCTAAAAACGAGATAGTACATAAGTGGTTGAGATGAATTCCCTGAGTAAAAATTGAACCAATATTTAGATGCCAGCTCTCAATTATCAGAATTATCAAATCACAGCCGAATACTAAAAAACAATTTTTATCTACTTGATACCAATAGCTAAAAAATATACTCTGACTTTAAACCGATTGAGTTCATCCCTAAGGAGGATAACAAAAATTTCGTTTACAGTAAAGTATTATTTTTTTATGATTAGAGGTTGATGCAAACAAATTAACCCCTGGCATTAATTTCAATCTAGGCGGGAGCTTTGTCTCTGCAAGGAACTATGGGCTGACGATCGCTAATTGAGTAGTTAGTATCAAGTAATACTTTTTTATGGGAAAAGGTGATTCTTTTTTATCGATATAGGTTAATCTTGAGCAAGCTATTGAAACTACACTTGTATACTGAGTAACTTAATGAACATTCTCATGCTTTCATCCACGTTCCCTTACCCACCTAGCCGAGGGGGAACGGAAATCAGAACATTCAATTTGCTCAAATACTTACACCAACGCCATCACATCACCCTCGTCACCCAACGCCACCCAGGAGTAACAGATAGGGAAGTGGAAAAACTTCGTCAATGGGTAAGCGAATTAGCAATTTTTCCCATACCGCCAGAACCGAAACAAGGTGGTATGTTGGGATTGCTGGGTAAAGTAGGACGCTTTACCGAATCTTTGGTAAAAACAACGCCGCCGAATGTTTTACATCGCTATTCACCAGAAATTCAAAAGTGGGTAGATGATTTTGTAAGAGCGGGTAAATGTAATGCGATTACCTGCGAACATAGCGTTAATGAAATCTACGTTCGTCCTGAATTTAAGAACTCAGTAACAACAGTTGTTGATGTTCACAGTTCGATTTATGGTTGGATTCGCGGTCATTTAGAAATGGGTGCATCGCCAAATGCAATTCGCGATCGCCTTTATCTTAACTTATTATTAAAACCCTATGAAAAACGCTATGCTAGCAAATTTTCTAAGATAGTTGTTACTACTGAAGATGATAAAGACCAGTTTCTTAAATTCTGTCCTAATGCTCAAATACCAGTCATTCCCAACGGCGTCGATTTAGAAATATTTCCCTATCGCGCAGCCGATCCGGGGGGATATGGATTAGTATTTGTGGGAGCAATGGATGCTTCTCATAATATTGATGCGGCGCGTTTTTTTGCTTTAGAGATATTACCAAAACTGCAAAATAAATATCCTGACACTACTTTTAGTATTGTCGGTGCGCGTCCGACTCCTGAAGTTTTGGCATTAGGAGAAAAGAAGGGCGTAATCGTTACCGGTAAAGTTAATTCAATGGCCGAATATCTGCATCAAGCTTGTGTTTGCGTGGTGCCGCTCCGTGCTGGGTATGGTATTAAAAATAAAACTTTAGAAGCAATGGCAGCTGGAACGCCGGTAGTCGCCAGCGATCGCGGTTTGGAAGGTCTTGCCGTCGATACCCCCGATTTACCTCTACGCGCCTTAAGAGCCAACGGGGTAGAAGAGTATATTAATGCGATCGCTCGATTATTTGAAGACCCGCAACTGCGCCAAGAGCTATCTAAAAACGGGCGATCGTTTGTCGAAACAGAATACACTTGGGAAAGAGCAGGTCAGCTTTACGAACAAGTATTGTTGTAGGAGAAGTGGTCAGGAGTCAGAATTGAGGAGTCAGAAGTCAGCAGTTAGAAATGCTTTTCAATGATGATTTCTGATTATTATGGTTCTTTTTCGAGCGTTTTTTTTGATTATTAACTTTTTAATTTTGCTGATTCCGTAAATTACGTAACTTAACTTTTAAATAGGTATAAAACGGTAATTGATAGTTTTCTGCCAGCAACCAAAAAACAAAAGCAAAATGGCATAAAAAAGTTAAACCGATCCAAACTTGCGGAAGAGAAGACCCAAAACTGCCTTCTTCTGCGGGAAATATATAAGCAGAAACGGCAACTATACTGGTGGGCAGAACTACTAAAGCGACGGCTAGCAGCCAAAGCACGAAAGTCAGTTCGTAATTTTTCTGTTGTGCTAATTTCCAGCTACGTCCATTCCATCGCCAAGCTAATGGCTGAGTACCATCTGCTAAGATAAGCGATTGTTCGTCAAGATTAGCTGAAAAAATGTGGCGGCAAAAGTTACAAGCAAAGGACTCCGTGAGAGTCAATACAGAAATTTCTCCGTGGCGACAGACCGGACAAGTATAAACATCGTGATAATTTAGGCTTTTGTTTTTTGATGCCAGAGTTTCGGAATGCTTAGATTCTGTCATGCTAAAAAATTTTTGTGATGCTGAGATTTCTGCTGGCCTTCAATCGATTGTAGTTTGCCAGAAATCCGGTTTTTCTAAAAAACCGGGTTTCTTAAATCCCTCGTTTACCCATATATCTATTTTATAGATGCAAAAAAGCCCAGATGCGATCGCATCTGGGCTTAAATTCTCACAGGGGAAATAATTACTAGCTATTTTTCAACATTTTTAGCTTTGTAGTCCTGGAAAGACTCGTAACATTCCTCTGGATTGTACAAGTGGCATTTATCGGTAATTTGCTTCATTAAAGGCCAAGAGAACCGATATTCTCGCAGATAATTTCCCCAATTTTCTCTCAAACTGGCATGAGCCATCCGCAAGTTATAAGAAGGAATGGCAGTAGAAAGGTGATGGGGAACGTGGACGTTGATATCGTGGCAGAGAAATTCTACCCAACGAGGGTATTCGCAGTGAACGCTGCCAGATAATTGAGCTAAAGCTTCGCTCCACTCACCTTCTGGTTTAAAGGGGATATCCGGATCGGTGTGGTGTACGAGGGTGAAGGTACTCATCCAGAAATGATAAACCATCCAGGGAAGAAGCCAGAACTTGACAAAACCCCAGATGCCGAGAGTAGCGATGATGATTGGAAATGCGATCGCAGCTGTTATCAGTACTAACAACGCGGAGAACTTCACTTGCGATCGTTGTTTACCCTCAAATTCCCACCAACTAAAATGCAGAACCGCCCAATGTATGATAGAACCGATCCACCAAATTCGACCGCGCAAACCTTGATAGCCCAACTTTTTCACCATGCCTAAGCTTTCGTAAAAATCAGGCTTAAAAGGTTGCCAAGCATTGTCTACATCTAACTTATTCGTATGTTTGTGGTGGTAATTATGTAGGATGCGCCAACTGTGGAAAGGATAAATTAAAGGCAGCATCATGGCATGACCCACCAAATCGTTTACCCAACGGCGGTTCGCAAATGACCGATGGCCACAATCATGCCCGATCACGAAAAAACCAGTCAACGCCGTACCCGTAAAAATCCAAGCGAACGGCAGAAGAAACCAGGGAGAAAAGGCAATACTACAGTAGCCTAGAAAAACTAGGGAAATATTTATGAATACTGATGTCCAAGCTTTGCGCCGATTTTTGATAAAGACATCTTTAGGCAGAGTCCTCAATATATCTCTCAGGCGTAGTTCTGAAGCTTTAAAAGTAGGTGCCAAGTTCTGTGGCTTAATGCTTGATACAGTCATGAATAAATGACAGGTCTCCTAGTGCCAGTAAAGTGAAGGGATTGTATGGACAAGTGGAAACAACCTGTTATTGCAAACTGAATTGAGTAACAGGCAGTGCTTGCAATAAGTTTTATTTTCTAGCTGCTGCTAAGCGGCATTGCTAAAAATAAATTAAAGCTTTTTTTGCTAAAAAGCAGCACTGTTAGTGGCGAAGCCTTAGCTTTTATACCACAATATGGCGATGATCCAAACCATTGATTTTTTAATCGCCTGAACTGGCTAAGGCTTGCCTTTTGTCAAGCCTAAAAATGTTTTATTTTCAGTGGGATATAACTGTTTCTAGCTGGCACGATGGCCTGCGATCGAGTTTTTTAATCAGTTATTTTCTTTGTCGTAGCCGACGACTAGTTCCAGATCGGGAGTTGGCTGTTGTTGCTTGAGACTCTTGAGTTGCAGGAGAAGGCTTTCTACATCAGCTTGCAAATTCAACAACTTAGCTTGCTGATCCGCCTGGTAAACCGATTTCATTGACTTCATAAGGCGAACTTGATTAGCTAATGCAACAGACATATCACTAACTTCTTGGGAAGTCACGGTAGGACGTTCGATACTGGGGACACTAGATGAACGAGTTGCCATATTTTCGTTGCCTAGTTATTTTTGCTTAGTCGTTATCATTTGGTAATTGTACCCTGAATGTTAAGCTGCGTTAAGTTCCCACGTATCAATTTTTCTAATTGTCCACCATGAACTTATTCGGCAAGGGGGCAGGAGGTGGGAAAAAGATTCCTTCAATCTAAAATCCAAAATCTAAAATCGATTGACTATCCAAGCTAAACTAGGGTGTACCCGGAATTTTTGTTGGATTCCCGTTATTCATTTATTGTGACTGTAAGCCTGTCTCCTGCTGACTCAAAATTCAAAACCTGGCCTGGTTTAATCGAAGCCTATCGTTCCTATCTGCCAGTAACCTCAAGTACGCCTGTGGTAACGCTTTTAGAGGGTAATACGCCTCTAATTCCGGTACCTGCGATCGCATCTTTGATTGGCAGACAAGTACAAGTTTTTGTGAAGTATGATGGCCTCAATCCCACTGGTAGTTTCAAAGACCGGGGGATGACGATGGCGATTACTAAAGCAAAAGAAGCTGGTGCCAAAGCCGTGATTTGCGCTAGTACCGGCAATACTTCTGCTTCGGCGGCTGCTTATGCTCGTCGTGGGGGAATGCGTCCTTTCGTACTGATTCCCGATGGTTATGTAGCGTTGGGTAAATTAGCGCAAGCTTTACTTTACGGTGCAGAAGTCCTAGCAATTAAAGGAAATTTCGATCGGGCGCTGGAAATCGTGCGTCAAATGGCCGAAACTTATCCGGTAACCCTGGTAAATTCAGTCAATCCTTATCGTTTGGAAGGGCAGAAAACCGCAGCTTTTGAGGTGGTAGATGCCCTGGGCGATGCACCTGACTGGCTATGTATCCCCGTCGGAAATGCCGGTAACATTACAGCATATTGGATGGGGTTCTGTCAATACCATCAAGAAGGGAAGTGCGATCGCTTGCCTCGCATGATGGGCTTTCAGGCAGCAGGAGCGGCTCCCATCGTCATCGGTCAGCCGGTACCGAATCCAGAAACGATCGCAACTGCCATTCGCATCGGCAACCCAGCTAGTTGGGAAAAAGCCGTCGCCGCTGCCGAAGCTAGCCAAGGCGGGTTCGCCGCAGTTACGGATGAGGAAATTCTCGCCGCTTATCGCTTGTTAGCTTCCCAAGAAGGGGTGTTTTGCGAACCAGCCAGCGCCGCTTCCGTAGCGGGAATGCTAAAAGTCAAAGACCAAATACCCACAGGTGCAACCGTGGTTTGCGTCCTGACCGGTAACGGACTGAAAGACCCGGATACGGCAATTAAACATTGCCAAAATCAGTTTAAGACCGGGGTGGAGCCGGACGTGTTGGCGGTAGCCGAAGTGATGGGGTTTTAAACGGTAATGGTGCAGGCTGAGCGGGAGGTTCTGGCAATCTGGCAGGCTGAGGTTTAGCTGGAATTGCCTTATTTGCCGGAACTTCCTCTAGCTGTCCGCCTTCTCGGTGTTTGGTTAAAAGGTCGATCGTATCCCCTAACGCAGTGGTTAAACTTTGGCGAGTCCGTGCGTGGCTCATTTGTTCGGCTTTGAAAGCTTCCACTAAGCGATCGCGATCTGACAGCGCTTCGATTAATTTCTGTTGTAACTCTTCAACTGTGTTTATTTGCTTGACTTTAGTAGAAATAGCAGATAAATCTACTCCTTCGTCCGGTTTTTCCAGTAAATTAGCCTTTAAATGGTCGATTTCTCGTTTGAGAGATTCGATCGTTTGTTGAGATGTCTTAGCCTCTGCACGGCGTTGTTCCGCTTCCCTATTATACAGTTGGCTCCACTGGGCTGCGCTATCTAAAGCAGCATCGCGATCGCGCTGTGCCTCAGCCAATTGCTCCCTCAGCGCCTTAATTTCAGCTATCCACTTCGTTACATCGTTGCTCATATAGTAGTAGTTGTTAGCGTGTAATAGTTTGTGGTAATAGGATGAGCAATATTAACTCTTCCTAACACTTTTTTCCTTATTAGGTATGATATATGCGCGTTTTTTCCGTTTCTTCCAACACTTAAATTGGGCAACCATCAGAAAGACCGTCCAACGTGCTGGAGAAAAGCGCTTGCCAGGATTGGCATCGGAAATGGCTTACAACGCCATGTTAGCCTTGTTTCCATCAATTTTAGCCCTCCTGACTGCCATTGGTTTATTTCAACCATTACAAACCACTTTTGACTATCTAGCCCAGCAATTAGGTAATATTGCTCCCCACGATGCCCTTTTTCTGATCGAAGGTTTCGTCAATACGATCAGCCTCAGTAAAAACAGAAGCTTGTTTTCTCTCAGTTTTATTTTGGCAATTTGGACAGCCTCTGGCGCTATCAGCGCTGCCATGACAGCCCTCGATCAAATCAATCACGTTCCTCCAGAGAAAATTAGACCTTTTTGGAAAGCTAAGCTGGTTTCCCTTGCTCTTACGATAGGCACGATTTTACTACTAATTGCCGCTTCTTTTTTAGTATTTATTAGCGATTTGCTAGTGCAAGTCATCGCCAGTCAAACAGGCAATTTAGAATCGAAAGTATTATCTCTTTGGCGACTGTTTACCTGGCCTACCGCTTTAGGAATTATTGCCTGTGCCGTTGGCTTTATATATCGCTATGGCCCCAGTCGTTGGCGCAAAGGAATACCTATTTTACCAGGAGCTATTTTAGCCGCTATTTCCTGGGCAATTTTATCGGGGTTATTTCGCTATTACGTCTCTAACTTTGGTAATTATAACGCCGCTTACGGCACGGTGGGTACATTTATCGTCCTGATGCTATGGCTTAACTTAACATCATTAGTTATGCTATTTGGCGCTCAACTTAACGCGATCGTAGGAGAATCAATGCAGAAAAGATTAAAATAAAGAAGTGGCTCGTTAACGAACTATTGTTTGTTGTTTTTTCTAGTTAATTTTTTAAAGATGGCCAATTTTGAAAATCCCAAAGCTATTAGCTTACAACGCCTTCGTAACCTCAGCAATTTGTTAGATAATGCCATTCCTATTCCCGGTACTGATTATCGCATCGGTATCGATCCTATCTTAGGATTAATTCCTGGAGGAGGAGATACGATCGCAGCTGTTCTTTCTGCTTATATCGTGATAGAAGCTGCTCGTTTAGGGTTACCGCGAGAATCTTTAATCAGAATGGTATTTAACCTAATTGTAGATACAGCACTTGGTTCTTTACCATTTTTAGGTGATATTTTTGATGCCACATGGAAAGCCAACATCAAAAACTTAGCATTAATCGAATCTCATTTAGCGTTACCCCAAAAAAGTAAAAAAGTAGATCGAGTATTTTTAATTTTTCTGATAATTGCGTTAATGCTAATTGTGATGACCGTGACCTTTATTAGCGTAGTACTATTTAAATTAATTTTGGGTTTGGTAAATGGTAACTGAAATTAAAGATTGGTGGAAAAATACATTCCCCAATGGTCGCCAGACATTGACAATTACTGATGCAAGTGGTTACCCCGTCAAAATTGCTTATGGCGAAAAGGGAAAAGGTAAACCATTAATTTTAGTACATGGTATCGGCAGTTGGAGTTATGGTTGGCGACACAACATAGATAAACTAGCTCAATATTTTCACGTAATTTGTTTTGATGCCAAAGGGCATGGCTATTCTGATAAACCAACTTATTCCGAACAATTAGGTCATCAAGCTGTAGAAATGGAGCGAATTATCAACGCTTTGTGTGATGAACCTGCTGTAGTAGTAGCACAATCTTTAGGAGCATTAACTACCCTCGCCATAGCAGAAAAAGCTCCTGATTTATTTGCTAGATTAGTGTTAATTAACGTTCCGGTTTTTCCCAAACAACTACCCAGCATATGGATGCGTTTTTTGGCTGGCTTACCTCTAGAGTTAGTAAGAATAGTAGATAGTCTGAGACTGTCAAATTTATTAGCACCCATTTTACTACAAATCGTCTCTCTAGGGCGGCATGAAGTTGTAGTCGATCCCGCACAAATTACCGAAGAAGAAGTGTATTGGATTACTTACCCATATATTACTTTTCCCAATACAATTACCAAAACCACGGAAGATTTACAACACGCAGCACAAGAAATTGAACGATTACTAAATTACCAACCTAATATCATTAGTAATATTCAAAATGATTTGGGCAAAATTGATTGTCCTACCTTAATTTTATGGGGCGAACAAGACCAATGGTTTCCGGTTGCTAATGCTACAAAATTACAAGCAAATTTACCAGGCTCTTTTCTCAAAACTTTACCTAATTGCGGACACGATGCGGCTGGCGGTTCTCCAGAGGCGGTTAATGCAGCTATTTTAGAATTTCTACGCGATACGGATTTTCTTGATGTTTGAGTTTGCTTTTTACTTATGAAGCGGTAGGAGTACTGTAAAAGTTGTTCCGACTTCTACAGTACTTTCAACGATAATTTCACCTTTAAGTAAATCGATATACTTTTTAACTATTGCCAGACCAATTCCAGTACCGGGAGTATTATCAACATTATCTGCTCGATAAAATAATTCAAATAGTCGTGATTGAGATTTTAAAGGAATACCTATTCCTTCATCTTGGATTTTAAAAATGGCTCTTCCTTGTTCATTTTCAAGAAAAATTTGAAAGTTGATTTGAGTTTTTATGGGAGAGTACTTAATTGCATTAGAAAATAAGTTAACGAAAATATGTCGGAGTACTTTTTCATCGAAAAAAGCTTGGCAATTTTCCTCACCGTAATAGGTAAATATAAAATCATGTTGATTGCTGTCATATATTTGCATTTCCCCGATCAATTGTTGCCCGAATAAATTTAAGTTTAAAGGCAATGGATAAAAATCTAAATTAATTTGTTCTGATTTACTAATTAATAACAAGTTTTTGACCAAATCGAGCATCCGTTTTGATGAATCTGAAATGCAATTTAAGTATTGATTTTTCTTTGATTCAGTTAATTTATTTTCTTGGATTTTTAATAAATCTGCCAATCCGATAATGCCAGTAAGAGGACTGGTAAATTCATGGGAAATCATCGAAATAAACTGGCTCTTAAGTTGATTTATTTCTTGTTCTTTTTGGAGGGCTTGGCGAACTTCTTCGGCTTGTAATTCTAATTGCTTATTAACTGTTACTAATTGAATAGTTTGCTTATTTACAACTTCTTGGAGGGTTTCAATTACGCTATACATTTCCACCGGATCGAGCGCTCGCATAATATTAGTTTGAGTGATTACACCGACTAATTCGCCTTGCTTACCAGTAACTACCAAACGACGCACTAAACGTCGCTGCATTTCTTGATGGGCAACCCATAATGAATGTTCTGGACGCATACAAAATAGAGGCTGACTCATCACGGTTTCGGCTCGAATATTACTCATATCTAAACCGAGGATTTGCATCTGTAAAATGTCCCGTTCCGTAACTATTCCGATCGGTATGGGTTGTTGGGAAGTAAGTGATAAATTTAGTAGATTAGCAATGACAATACAGCTTACTTGATTTTGAGCCATTAGTCGAGCTAAATCTAATACTAGTGTAGAAGGAGAGGCGTGAATGACTTGGGTTGTCATTACATCGCCGATCCGACGCATGGTTAACAAATTGAGCGGTTGTAATACTTGGCGAATTGTTTCAGCGGTAACGATACCGATTAGTTTTCCCCTATCATCTACAATCGGCAAGTGACGAATTTGGTTTTGTCGCAAAATTGATAAAGCAACAAATACATCTTTAAATTCTGATTCGGTGAGAGTTATCATTTTCTTGGTCATTACTTCGCCAACAGGTACGGCTAAATTTTGACCTTTTGCTACCCAATTCACGACATCTCTTTCGGTAATGATTCCCCTCAGATGCTCATTTTCTACAATGACAGCACAGTTATTAATTTTATGTATTTGAGAATTATGGCTAGATTCATAATTATTAAGATCGGTGATTTTTGATTCATTTGATAAAGCACATTGACTACCATGAATTTGATTCATTTTAGCGAGAACTTCTAACAGGGAAGTATCTGGTGAAACGGTGACAGGGTAGCGATAAATTGCCAGTGCTGGATTTGGCAAGTCCATATATGTTGTTTTTTAAATTAAGAGTTTTTGCAATCTTAACATTCAAAAAACTGGAATCTCCAGGCAAAATTAAATAATATTTCTATGTATTGTATGAAAATTTTTGGGAAATCACCGTAATGTTCGGGACGATCGCGCTGCCAGAACGTGCAATAATGTATGCTCTGTGATTATACGATCGCTCTCCTAATGCCCGAAAATTCTCCATCTCAGAATGACTTGATCGCTGCCTTAGAAATTGGCACGGATATTAACTTCCAACTGCCCGATCCGGAGGATGAAAAGATACCGGATTTCGAGTTCCAACAGCAGGTGGATGTCGCTTGGCAGGTATGCGATCGCTTCGATCTGCAAACGGAAATTTGGCGGGGGCGCATTCTGCGAGTAGTGCGCGATCGCGAAAAGAAAGGCGGCGATGGCAGGGGTACGGGCTTCCTTAACTGGCTAAAAGAACGAGAAATCAGTAAAAGTCAGGCTTATTCTTTAATTGAGTTAGCCAACAGTGCTGATAAACTGTTGGAGGAAGGCAAGCTCGATCCTTCGGCGATTAGAAACTTCAGCAAACGAGCTTTTGTAGAAACTGCCAAATGTACCCCGGAAATACAGCAATTAGTGACTGAGGCGGCGCAAAAAGGCGATCGCATCACTCGCCGAGAAGTGCGTCAACTAGCTGATGAGTGGACTGCGATGACTTCCGATTTGCTTCCCGATGAAGTAAAAGTCAAGGCAGCAGATCGTTCCCTTCCCCCACGCTACTTAGCGCCCTTAGTCAAAGAGTTGGGTAAATTACCCGAATCTCACCTCAGCTTAATGCAAGAGGAAGTTGCCGTAGAGCCTACTGTGGAGAGACTCAAACAGGTAACTACGGACGCCCGCAATTTATCTAAGTATCTCGATGCTGCCGCTCAAGTGCAAGCCCTCAACCAATCGTCAGTTGACGTGGAAATGGCACTAGAAGAAGCCATCCGCTTAGGCTGTCTGAACACCACGTCCGATTTGGTGAAGCAAGCCGCCCAGTTAGAGCAAACGATGGCTAGACTGTACACTACTTGGAAGCGGATCGGCAGTTTAGCCGATCGATTATACGTGGATACTGGGGCAAGCACGCCTCATTTGCGATCGCTACTTAACTGTTTAGAACGCCTTTCCGGTGAAATCATCGAAGTACCATTGGATGATGAAGGGGATCGTACTGTCAGATTGCGAATTCTTTCCGAAGCAGATTGAGCGATTTTTTATTTTTTGATAGTAATTGAACCGCAGATAAACACGGATCGATATTTGATTCGATCGCAAAGCATCCAACACAAACAGTATATCTATTTATACATCTGTGTTCATCTGTGTTTATCTGTGGATATCTGTGGTAAAAAAATCTAATAGCCACTTCAAATCAACTCTTAATTCCAGTCGTGGCAATTCCCCTAATAAACTGGCGTTGTCCGATTACAAACAGTACTACTACTGGCAAAGTAGCAATTACGACTGCTGCCATCATCAACGGCCAATTATTAGTAAATTGCTCTTGAAATTCTGCCAAAGAAAGTTGCACCGTTCTTAATTCCGGTCGAGTAGTAAAAACTAACGGCTTAAACAAATCGTTCCATTCCCCGATAAAAGTAAAGAGAAAAAGAGTTACTAAAGCCGGACGAGACAAAGGTAACATTACCCGCCAAAGGATTTGCCATCGATTTGCCCCATCTAATGCTGCGGCTTCTTCCAACTCCGCTGGTACGGTAAGAAAATACTGACGCAGCAAGAAAATGCCAAAACCATTAGCAGCAGTGGGTAAGATTAATGCCCAATAAGTATTAATCATGTGTCCCCACTTCAGTACTAAAAAGATAGGAATTACTAATAACTGAAACGGAATCACTAAAGTTGCCAAAATAATTAGTAAAAACGTTTGGCGACCGCGAAATTTTAATCTTGCCAAAGCATAGCCAGCTAACGCAGAGGTAATTACTTGAAAACCAGTTACCATCAAAGCAACAAAAGTCGAGTTGGCAAATCCCAGTAAAAATTTCCCTTTCTGCCAAGCTTGGTGATAGTTTTCCCAGGACCACCCATTTTGCCAGGAGTTTAAGCTAGGGGTTGACCCGGCTGCTGCAAACGAGGTGAGAAATACGATCCCCAAAGGTAGGAGTACGACTCCAGCGCCGATCGAGAGTAATAATGGATTGAGCCATTGCAGGATATATTGCCCGACCACCGATGATGGTGCTGGCCCATTTCGATCTTTAATTGGAAAATTACTTCCCTTATTTTGGTTTACCATCTATATCTAAAAGAAGGATGTGCTTACAATTAGGTATTAATTCTGTTTTTCTGACTCAGGCTAGATCCTAGTTTGGCAGATCGTGGGTAATGATAAGGTAATTTCAATGAGTTACTTTAACAAGAAAACCAGGGATTTTTGACGATTCTGGTAAATTGTATATAAATTGCCAGTTAAGTTGTCATACTTTAGCTCTTAGCCACTTGTCGATTTTTGAATCGACCGATATCTACCCAGTAATGTTGAGGAGACAAGTAACTTATGCCGCAGGTTGAAGCCAGTCCAGCACTTGACTTCCAGAATGAAACCTACAAAGATGCCTACAGTCGCATCAACGCGATCGTGATTGAAGGCGAACAAGAAGCCCACGAAAATTACATCCAACTGGCTGAACTGCTGCCCGAACACAAGGACGAGTTAATCAAACTCTCCAAAATGGAGAGCCGCCATAAAAAAGGCTTTGAAGCTTGTGGGCGCAACTTAGAAGTGACTCCTGATATGAAATTCGCCCAGGAGTTCTTCGCCCAACTACATCGAAATTTCCAAGAAGCACTCCCGCAAGGCAAAGTAGTCACTTGTTTGCTCATTCAAGCATTGATTATCGAATGTTTTGCGATCGCCGCTTACAACATTTACATTCCCGTGGCTGACCCCTTCGCCCGTAAAATCACTGAAGGAGTAGTAAAAGATGAATACTCTCACCTAAACTTTGGCGAAGTTTGGCTGAAAGAAAATTTTGAACAATCCAAAGCTGAGTTGGAAGAAGCCAACCGTCAGAACCTACCAATAGTTTGGCAAATGCTTAACCAGGTAGAAAATGACGCCCGCATTCTGGGCATGGAAAAAGAAGCCTTAGTTGAGGACTTCATGATTCAATATGGCGAAGCACTTGGTAATATAGGTTTTTCCAATCGCGACATCATGAAGATGTCCGCCCAAGGGTTAGCAGCTGCTTAATCTACCAAGTCTTGGCAAACTCGAAAAAAACCAATTTGAGATGCTTTAGCATAAACTACCATGCCGATTAGTCGATCGCTGTACTAATCGGCCATTTTGTGTAGTATTGTAAAGTCTCAGTAAACGTTTTTTATCCCACCCACTTTCGTCAAACCTGGTTGACAGGTCTGCTTAAAGCAATTCATGTTTGGTCTAATCGGTCACCTTACCAGTTTAGAACACGCCCAAGCAGTCGCCAGAGACTTGGGCTACCCAGAATATGCCGATCGAGATTTGGATTTTTGGTGTTCTGCCCCACCCCAAATCGTCGATACCATTAAAGTTAAAAGTATTACGGGTCAAGAAATTGAAGGTCGGTATGTAGAATCGTGCTTTTTGCCAGAAATGCTGGCAACTCGTCGCATCAAAGCCGCTACCCGTAAAGTGATTAATGCAATGGCGCACGCCCAAAAGCACGGCATTAATATCACGGCTTTAGGAGGCTTCTCCTCGATCGTTTTTGAGAACTTTAATCTAAATCAAATTACCCAAGTTCGGAATATCAAGTTAGAGTTTGAGCGCTTTACCACTGGTAATACCCACACTGCTTATATTATTTGTCGCCAAGTAGAACAAGCATCGAAAAAGTTGGGTATTGAACTATCTAAAGCGACAGTAGCAGTTTGCGGTGCAACAGGCGACATTGGTAGTGCTGTTTGCCGTTGGCTGAACGCTCGTACTGATGTGGCAGAATTGTTGTTGATCGCACGCGATCGCGATCGATTGCAGAATTTACAAGAAGAACTCGGTAGGGGAAAAATTTTGGGTTTAGAGGAAGCCCTGCCCCTAGCTGACATTATAGTTTGGGTAGCCAGTATGCCCAAAGGCGTAGAAATCGATCCCACCACACTCAAGCAACCGTGTCTGTTAATTGACGGCGGCTACCCTAAAAATTTAGGCAGCAAAATACAGCATCCAGACGTATTCGTCCTCAATGGCGGCATTGTCGAACATTCCCTCGACATCGAGTGGAAAATTATGCAAATCGTCAACATGGACGTACCTGCACGCCAATTATTCGCCTGTTTTGCCGAATCAATGCTACTGGAATTTGAAAATTGGTACACCAATTTTTCTTGGGGACGCAATCAAATCACTGTCGAAAAGATGGAGCAAATCGGTCAAGTTTCCGTTAAGCACGGATTTCAACCGTTGTTACAATTTGCTTAATTGAGGGGTGGGGTAATCCCGCCCCTCATGATATCTATCGCCTTCAGTTATATTTTTATCGTTGAGGTTGCAGGGGGGTAGGGGGCAGATCGCGCAGTTAGAGGTATGACATACCATTTCACTTAAGCGCTGTCACTTTTATATTTTGGCAGGGGGGCAGGGGGCAGGGGGAAAGATAAGTGACACGGTTAAAGTTAATTGGTAACATACTGGGCATTGAGCCGAGATTTATATATTTTCTCTTTAAGAAGTTATCAAAAGTTGATTGCATCGCTCTAGTACCATCCGATCAATTTCAGGTAGTACTTCTTGAAGATAGTCATGCTTTGCACCTGCATATTGCATGAGCTTGAAATCGGCTTTAATTTTGTGTAAAAAATCTGTAACTTTTTCAGGCGGTATGGCATCTATGACATACCAATATATACTTTTTAGTAACGGGTATAGCTCAACTCGGTGTTGAAATTGATAAAGTGATAGATTAGAGAAAGATTTTTCGCAGGTGTTCACAAAAATACACGCTGTGACTCGGCTGAAAACAGTTTTCACATTGATATCCGTATTAGGTTCAGCCGCTCTAACGAAATGAGTAACTACGCAATAACCTTGCAAATCTCTTTGATAAGACACCACATTTTCAGATACACCTGATATTCCTTGTGCGATGTACGCTCTGACCTGTTCTCCAGAACATCCGCGTAGCTGCTTTCCAAGGCTATCAATGTATAAACCATCTTTATCCCTAAATTCCATTTTACTCCAAAACATTGGAGAGTTGTAATCACGTACTATCCTTCCCATATGTAACTTAGCACAGTAATGAGATTTGTCATGTAATAAGATCTTGAAGTGAAACTTATTATTTTCTCCATCAAAAAATATTGAGGTGTTTTCTAAAAAGGATAAATTAAAATCTGAAAATAAACTTTCGGCAAATTCATAATGAGAAAATCCAGCCATATATGTAATGAAATTACTTTCAGATTCAGAAAATTCTTGTCTACACAAAAGTGCCTCTCTAAGTAGCTCGGTAGTAGGTTTTCTACACAAATCTCTTAGTTCCACAAGTTTTTGATTCACAGTTTCAGCAATAACCAAAAGGTGGAGATGTATCGACCATTAATATCAAATATTCAATGACAAAATTTCTTTTATCACCAATTATATTGTTTATAAATTATTAGAAAAGGCGATCGTACTTACCATCAAGGTATCTAGTTCTACCCTCCTAATTGCATGATTATTAGTATCCGCAATAAAAAGATGAGTACCTAAAGCACTTAGCCCAGAAGGTTCAAAAAAGCTACTCGCTAAACCTTGACCATCCTTTAATTCCGGTTCTCCATCTCCCAACATAGTTATACAATTCCCCGTGTGAGGATCGACGCGCTTAATTTTATGGTTGTAAGTATCCGCCACCCAAAGATAATCAGGCGCGTATTCCACTCCTAAACAATGTTGCAGCCTTACTTTAGAGCCAATACCATCCTCATCTCCAAAACTGAATAGTTCCCCACTACCGCAAACAGTTCGCACTTTTAAAACATCAACAATACCAACTGCTCGAATAGAACTAACTTCGCTATCCGCAATATATAATTCTCGACCATCAGTAGTAATACCACTAGGTTGAGCAAACGCCGATTCAGTTAACTCCCCATCAACGCAAGCTTCCGCACCCGTACCAGCATAAGTTTCCACCATACCTGTTTCTAGCTCCATTTCCCAGATTTGGTGAGGGCCAGCCATTGCAATAAATAGTTTATTTCCCACTTTAACTAAATCCCAAGGAGAATTAAGCGCTGTTTCTAAAGCTGCGCCACTGTGGGGACGAATATGATGGCTTTGTTCTCCTTTCCCGGCAATTGTTATAACCTGTTGAGTTTGTAAATTAACTTGACGGATCGCGTGATTTTCCGTATCGGCAACATAAAGAATTTGATTATCTTCATCAAAAGCCATTCCTTGAGGAGAAAAAAATTGGGCTTCCTTAAAGGAACCATCCGTTAAACCAGGTGCGCCATTACCGATAACGTGCAGCACTTCCCCATTAAAACTACTAACAATAATGCGATGATGACCGGAATCAGCGATGAACAAGTACTCTTTTCCATCAGCATTTTGAGATGCCAATACTTTACCGGGAAAAGCCAAAGGAGTATTTAAAGGTTGCTGTTGTTTTTCCAAAGTAAGATCGATCTCCCGTAAATCAATCGTGCCTTTTTCTCGATGCGCTTCAATTAATTCAGAAATTTTATTGTCGAGAATTTGCAGATTACCTTCCCCCGATACATGACCTACATAGTAACCTTCCGGATCGATGATTACTAATGTAGGCCACGCCTTCACTGCATACTCTTGCCAAACTCGGAAATCGCTATCAACTAAAACCGGATGTTCTATGTCATAGCGGAGAATAGCTTGTCGAATATTTTCCACTTCTTTTTCATTGTCGAATTTAGCTGAGTGAACCCCGATCACAGTAAGGCTATCTTTGTATTTTTGCTCCAAAAACTTTAAGTCAGGCAGAACGTGCAAGCAGTTAATACAGCAGTATGTCCAAAAGTCCAAGAGTACAACTCGCCCTTTTAACTCTGGGAGGGATAAGGGACGCTCTGTATTGAGCCAGGGGTTATTTTGGGGTAGTTGGGGGGCTCTTACGCGGGGTTCCATAGTGTGTTTTTGAAATAAGGGCGATCTGCGATCGCTTTACTTTACGTTGTCTCGTTGAGCCAGTGATATCAAATGAAGGCTTTGGGAGAATCTCCCGCCAAGCTATGCCGTGACGGGAGAGTATGTCAAGCCTCTTTTCTGACTCCTGGTGCTTCTGAAGGTTTTACTACTTCTGGGGTTGGGGTATCGCTATCTCCTGCTGAGTTTTCAGCTTCTGCATCTAAATCTAAATTAGGAACTTCTAGTTCAGGGGTTGATTTACCGATCGCAGGGTTAGGACTAGCAGTGCTTGTTTCCGACTGTGCTGGCTCGGAAGTCGTTATTTCGGGGTTTACAGCCGATTCAGGAGTTGCGGTTTCGGGATTAACAACTGGCTTAGAAGTGGTTTGTTCCGGAGTCGGAGAATTAATAATTTCTGGCAGAGTAGGGGGTAAGCTGCTTGGCGGCGTTACTGGTGGGGATGGTGAACGTCGGAAGCGATCGAAAAACTTAGAAAATACATTATTAGGCTGAGGCTTCACCAATACAGGTGCAGTTTTGTTCGGATCGATTTTAGCTTCCGCTTGAGTATTATTTATTTGAGAAGTCTCTGTTTCATCTGTTGAATTATCATTTGGCAAATTAGAAGAAGATGTTTCTCGTACAACATCTGAATTTGTAACTTGGGAATCAGTTGCAGTTGATTCATCAAGTTCTGCGCTGCTATTTTCTGTGGATTCGACATTTTCTGTCGGCGTTATTTCTGGTGCGGTTTCTACTTCTGCATTACCAGCTTCTTCAACTTTGTCTTCTTGCAGAATATTTTCCACAGGAGCGCTCGGCTCAGATGATGATTTTCCTTCTGAATCTGTCGAATTTAATTCTACGGATTTTGTAACTTCTTCTCCTAAGTTTTGAGATTCTTCAGTTGGATTTTGAATTACTCCAGATGTTGGTTCGGAAATAACTTCTGTTTGAGGAATTGATTCTGGAGGAGCAACTGGGGCTGATGTTGGTGCGTTGGTCGGTGCTACTAATATAGGTAATTTCGTTTCTTCAGAACGACGAGGGCGATTAAAGAATCCGCCAAATTTACGTTTTTCTAATTCTTTAGGTGCTGTGATTTGTTGAGCGGCTTCCGGACTGATAACGCGATTGTAGAATCCTGATGGTTCGGGCTTTTCTAAAGGCTTTGTAACTTCTATTTCTTTTTGTTCTGGTGCGGAAGATTCAACCTTAATAGGTGGTTCCTCTACTTTTTCTGGTATTGAAGTTTCTTCAGGTGCAGGTGTATCGGGAGTAATTGGTTCGGCTGGTGCTGTTTCGGTAGGCGCGGTTTCTGGTTGTTCAATTACTTCGGTAACGGGTGTTTCAATCGGTGTTGGTTCTGGTGGCGGCGGTGGCGGAGTGTAATTCGGATCGACGATACCAAGTGCGTCGGCAACTGATAATTCTCCTCTGACTAACTGAGAAAGAGTATCGTTTCCATTAGGTTCGTAATTAATTAAGCGAACGCTATTGTTATAAGCGTTTTTAACTGGGTTACCTTGTTTGTCTATTAATTCCAGTTGTACCCAATTTTTACCTGGTTGAAATCCTGTTAAATAAATTGGCTCCCAGTCTTGAACAACGAACGTAGCGCCGTCTATGGTGCAACGAATTCGCCAATCTGTATTTTCGTTGCTGGAATTTCCTGCATCTATTTGTAAGGGAGCGTTTGCAAGATAAAAGTCTAGCATGATTGGCTCTGCTCCATAGCTACCTTGGGGGCGGCTATAAGTTAGTAGTGGCTCTTCGAGGTCGGGATTATTGTCATCTGTCTTAGTAAGTATATGAAATGTAATTTGGGCATATGCTCCCTGATTTTTGAAACTTTCATGCCAAGGACGAGAAGCAAAAACTCTTAATGTATGAGTACCTGGTTCTAAGTCTTTAAAGATTAAAGGCTCGTTTAGGTCGTAAACTGCTACGTAGGGTCGGTTGTCTAAAAAGACGTGGAGATGTGGGCCTAAACCTAGTCGGGCGTTCTTGAAGATTGGTAAATCCTCTACTTGGAGTTTGACTGTAGCGGTGTTATCTTGCAGTACTTCACCAGATCCGGGGCTGAGAATTTTTACCTGGGGGCGGTAACTTTCTAATACTTGGCGTAGTTCTTGAATAGTGCTAGGAGGAGAAACTTCGGCAATTTTAGGGATGTTTCTAGTTGGGGCGGGATTACTTTTTTGAGATGACTGGCTGATACTGGTGCGATCGTTACAACTGGCCAGACAAAAAATTAACGCTAGTACCATTAAGCTGCTAACTAATTTTTTTATACCCCTATGGGGCCATTTCAGATCGAACACTTTTTAATACTCCTAAATAAGCAACAATAAAATTCTCTGCAAGCCGTCCATAGGAGAATATATCCCAAAAGGCTCAACCCCTTCTAATGGTGGCCTTTTTCCTACCTTAAATAAGTTGTTAATCTTAACTAATTATTTAGTTTTGTAAAGTAAATATAAATACCCCTTGACTTTTTAACCAGGAGATATAGGGTAAAAACTAATGTATGTCTGCGCTCTAGCCAATTTGAATTATTGTTAAGTGCTGAAGAATAGGTTGGGAAGCTAGCCCTATAATTCATCAAAAGAAACTCACCCTCGCAATGAAGGGGGCCTAACAAGAGTTAATTCCTCTGGGGCATTCCTCGTTGCTTGAATTAGTGAGGTTTCTACCGTCTATCCTCAAAGTTCATTTGGATCAACCCTCGTGCCTTGTAAAGAGAGAGGAGAGTCTTCATGACGATTAGTCCTCCGGAGCGAGAAGCAAAGGTAAGAGTAGTAGTCGATAAAGATCCGGTTCCCACTTCCTTTGAAAAGTGGTCTCAACCAGGACACTTCGATCGCACTTTAGCCAGAGGCCCCAAAACCACCACCTGGATTTGGAATCTTCACGCCCTCGCCCATGATTTCGATACCCATACCAGTGATTTAGAAGATGTTTCGCGCAAGATATTCAGCGCTCACTTCGGTCACTTGGCTGTCATTTTTGTCTGGTTAAGCGGCATGTATTTTCATGGCGCTAAATTCTCGAACTACGAAGCTTGGCTAACCAACCCCACTGGTATTAAACCCAGTGCTCAGGTGGTATGGCCGATCGTAGGCCAACAGATTCTCAATGCTGATGTCGGCGGCGGTTTCCACGGGATTCAGATCACTTCCGGTCTGTTCTATATGTGGCGTGCGGCTGGCTTCACCAATAGCTTCCAGCTTTACTGCACCGCGATCGGCGGTCTGGTAATGGCAGCCCTGATGCTGTTTGCTGGTTGGTTCCACTACCACAAACGCGCTCCCAAACTGGAATGGTTCCAGAATGTGGAGTCGATGATGAACCACCACTTGGCAGGGCTGTTGGGTCTAGGCTCACTAGGTTGGGCTGGCCACCAGATTCACGTATCCTTGCCAGCGAACAAGCTACTGGATGCTGGTGTGGCTCCGGGAGATATTCCCCTGCCCCACGAGTTCATTCTCAACCGCGACTTGATGGCGCAACTGTATCCCAGTTTCTCGAAAGGATTAGTGCCTTTCTTCACCTTGGATTGGGGACAGTATGCTGATTTCCTAACCTTCAAGGGCGGCTTGAATCCGGTTACCGGAAGCTTGTGGTTGACAGATACCGTACACCACCATTTGGCGATCGCCGTTCTGTTCATCATTGCTGGCCATATGTACCGGACAAACTGGGGTATCGGCCACAGCATGAAGGAAATTCTAGAGAACCACAAAGGCCCCTTCACTGGAGAAGGTCATAAAGGTCTCTACGAAGTACTCACTACTTCCTGGCACGCTCAATTGGCTATTAACTTAGCCATGATGGGGTCGCTGTCCATAATCGTCGCTCAACATATGTATGCGATGCCTCCGTATCCATACTTAGCGGTTGATTATGCTACGCAGTTGTCCATATTCACTCACCATATGTGGATCGGTGGATTCCTGATCGTTGGTGGAGCCGCTCACGGTGCCATCTTCATGGTTCGGGACTACGATCCGGTAGTGAACCAAAACAACCTCCTCGATCGCGTTCTCCGTCACCGGGACGCCATCATCTCTCACCTGAACTGGGTGTGTATGTTCCTGGGCTTCCACAGCTTTGGCTTATACGTCCATAACGACACCATGCGGGCATTTGGTCGTCCCCAAGATATGTTCTCGGATACGGCCATCCAACTGCAACCAGTCTTTGCACAATGGGTTCAAAATATCCACACTTTAGCTCCAGGCTCTACCGCTCCTAACGCGCTTCAGCCTGCTAGCTATGCCTTCGGCGGCGGTATCGTTGCTGTAGGTGGTAAGGTGGCAATGATGCCGATCGCATTGGGTACGGCGGACTTCTTAGTTCACCACATCCATGCCTTCACCATTCACGTCACCGTTCTGATTCTGCTTAAGGGCGTTCTGTTTGCCCGTAGCTCTCGTCTGATTCCAGACAAAGCTAACTTGGGCTTCCGCTTCCCCTGTGATGGCCCCGGTCGCGGCGGCACCTGCCAAGTATCTGGTTGGGACCACGTATTCCTGGGTCTGTTCTGGATGTATAACAGCCTCTCGGTGGTACTTTTCCACTTCAGTTGGAAGATGCAATCCGATGTCTGGGGAACTGTCGATCCAGATGGTACAGTAGCTCACATCACGGGCGGTAACTTTGCCCAAAGCGCTCTGACTATCAACGGTTGGTTGCGCGACTTCCTGTGGGCTCAAGCTTCTCAAGTAATTCAGTCCTACGGCACGCCATTGTCTGCTTACGGTCTGATCTTCTTGGGCGCTCACTTCGTATGGGCATTTAGCTTGATGTTCTTGTTCAGCGGTCGCGGCTACTGGCAAGAGTTGATCGAATCCATTGTTTGGGCACACAATAAGCTAAAAGTTGCCCCATCAATTCAGCCTCGCGCTCTGAGCATCGTTCAGGGTCGGGCTGTGGGGGTGGCTCACTACCTCCTGGGAGGAATCGCTACTACATGGGCGTTCTTCCTGGCTCGCACACTCTCACTAGGATGAGGCCGAGGAGGATACTCTAAGACCTATGGCAACTAAATTCCCCAAATTTAGCCAGGATCTAGCTCAAGATCCAACTACAAGACGGATTTGGTACGGGATTGCCACCGCACACGATTTTGAAAGTCACGATGGCATGACAGAGGAAAATCTTTACCAAAAGATTTTCGCCTCTCACTTCGGCCACTTAGCAATCATCTTCCTGTGGACTTCCGGTAACCTGTTCCACGTCGCATGGCAAGGAAATTTTGAACAGTGGATTAAAGACCCGCTAAATATACGACCCATTGCTCACGCAATTTGGGACCCGCAATTTGGCGCTCCGGCAGTTGATGCGTTCACTCAAGCTGGCGCTAACTATCCGGTAAACATTTCTTACTCCGGTCTTTACCAGTGGTGGTACACCATCGGTATGCGGACAAACGGTGACCTGTATCAAGGTGCACTGTTCCTCCTCGTACTCTCAGCAGTCTTCCTGTTTGCTGGTTGGCTCCACCTACAACCTAAGTTCCGTCCCAGCCTCTCTTGGTTCAAGAGTGCTGAGTCCCGCCTCAATCACCACTTAGCTGGTTTGTTCGGCGTTAGCTCTCTGGCTTGGACAGGTCACTTGGTTCACGTTGCGATCCCCGAAGCTCGCGGACAGCACGTAGGTTGGGATAACTTCCTCAGCACCCTGCCGCACCCAGCTGGTTTAGCACCTTTCTTCACTGGTAACTGGGGAGTTTACGCTCAAAACCCAGATACTGCTGACCACGTATTTGGTACGGCTCAAGGGTCTGGAACTGCAATTCTCACCTTCTTAGGTGGTTTTCATCCCGAAACCCAATCTCTGTGGCTGACTGATATCGCTCATCACCACTTGGCGATCGCAGTTCTGTTCATCGTGGCCGGTCATATGTACCGCACGAACTTCGGAATCGGTCACAGCATCAAAGAAATGATGAATGCCAAGGATTTCTTTGGCATCAAAGTTGAAGGGCCGTTTAACTTGCCTCACCAAGGCATTTACGACACCTACAACAACTCCCTGCACTTCCAGTTAGGCTGGCACCTGGCTTGTTTGGGTGTTATAACCTCTCTGGTCGCGCAACATATGTACTCGCTGCCTCCCTATGCTTTCTTGGCACAGGACTTCACAACGCAAGCAGCGCTGTACACTCACCACCAGTACATTGCTGGTTTCCTGATGGTCGGTGCTTTCGCCCACGGAGCAATCTTCTGGGTGCGGGACTACGACCCCGAACAAAATAAAGGTAACGTTCTCGATCGCGTATTGCAGCACAAAGAGGCGATCATCTCTCACCTGAGTTGGGTGTCTCTGTTCCTGGGCTTCCATACCTTGGGTCTGTACGTACACAACGACGTAGTAGTTGCCTTCGGCACTCCTGAAAAGCAAATCCTGATCGAACCTGTATTCGCTCAGTTCATTCAGTCTGCTCACGGGAAACTGCTCTACGGTATGGACACTCTGTTGTCCAATCCCGATAGCATTGCTTCTACCGCTTGGCCTAACCACGGCAACGTTTGGTTACCCGGCTGGTTGGATGCGATCAATTCCGGTACCAACTCTTTGTTCTTAACTATTGGCCCTGGCGATTTCTTGGTTCACCACGCGATCGCACTAGGTCTGCACACCACCACCTTGATCTTGGTCAAAGGTGCGTTGGATGCACGCGGTTCTAAGCTGATGCCCGATAAGAAAGACTTCGGTTATGCCTTCCCTTGTGATGGCCCTGGCCGTGGCGGTACTTGCGACATCTCTGCTTGGGACTCTTTCTACCTCGCTATGTTCTGGATGCTCAACACCATTGGTTGGGTAACCTTCTACTTCCACTGGAAGCATCTAGGTATTTGGCAAGGCAACGTAGCTCAGTTCAACGAGTCTTCTACTTACTTAATGGGCTGGCTGCGCGACTACCTCTGGCTGTATTCTTCTCAGCTGATCAACGGGTACAACCCCTACGGCATGAACAACCTGGCAGTCTGGTCTTGGATGTTCCTCTTCGGACACCTGGTTTGGGCTACTGGCTTCATGTTCCTGATTAGCTGGCGCGGTTACTGGCAAGAGTTGATCGAAACTATTGTTTGGGCACACGAGCGCACTCCTCTGGCAAACTTAGTTCGCTGGAAGGACAAGCCAGTTGCTCTGTCGATCGTTCAAGCTCGTTTGGTTGGTCTAGCTCACTTCACCGTTGGCTACATCCTCACCTACGCAGCATTCCTAATTGCCTCTACTGCTGGTAAGTTCGGTTGATCTTCTTAATTGAATAACTTAGCTGTTAGGTAATTAGAAAATCCCCTGCCTCCGGGCGGGGGATTTTTGTTTGGGGATTAAAATTGCTACTAATATTAACTACGCCTTTTTAAAGAACCGCCAAGTAAATTTTTTCTTACTTCTGTTAGTCAAACTCCATTACTGGGAATAATGAATACAGGAAGAGGAGCGTAAACGTGGCAAAATTGTCTTCTGAATGGAATAATGAAGCTTATGTATCTTTGCATTTGGTTAAAACAATGCTAGAGAAGGCAGGTTTACCTCGTAAGAGTGGCTACTCTCACTGGATTCCAGAATTTAAAATTAAAGTACCTAAATTAACTGAAACAGATTCTTTAGTTTGGGTTCAAAAGGAGGTTGATTTTTTCGTAGAGGATTTCAGTAGGCACATCAATTTTTTAGTGGAAATTAAGACGGCTCAAACAAAGATTGATGATGATGCCCGTATTCAACTTGAGACATATCTTAAATACTCAAATACAAGATTTGGAGTATTAATCGATCCATTTTTAATTGAAATATATGAATTTACACAATGGCAGTCAAAATTAAGATGTAAATTCCATATAGAAAATCCTGAGAAAGTTCAATGTGTAGCAGATTTTTTAAAGACATTTTTGGATACAGTTAAAATGCGTACAATAGCAATTCATACATCTAAGGGCGGAGTAGGTAAAACAACCTTGGTTGTTAACATTGCCTATGAGTTGGCAAAAATTGGTCACCGAGTTTTAGTAGTTGATTTGGACGAGCAAGCGAATGCTAGTTTATCTTTGGGAGTTAACTACGCCGATAAGTTTGACAAAGCATCTAAACTCGAAGAGTTTGAAAAGATTTTGGACGAGTTGGAGAAAAGAAAAGAGCTAGTAGAATTTTTAAAAGACTTCAACACAACAGGCTTTAATTACAAAGATTATATAAAACCTTCTTCACTTAATACTATCTTGAGTAAAAGTGGCAGCACTGGAACAGTTGATGTTTTACCCAGTAGCCATAAAACTGTAGACGACGCAATTGCTACTCTTGACGCATTTCCTCAACTTCGTCTTAACAAAGCTCTTCAAAGGTCAGGAGTAGCTGGTGATTATGATTATGTAATAATTGACACGCCTCCAAGTAGTACTTCAACTATGACAATGAATGGACTATGTGCCTGCCAGTATATAGTTATCCCATCTCAGATGGAATACTTTTCTGTTTATGGGATACGAACTCCTATCAGGCGAGCCAAAGAAATACAGGCAAACATGAGTAAGCGTGGAATTATACTTGGTATTGTTCCAATGATGATTGAAAATGTCAAGCTTCATACTACAATTAAACAATTAGTTCAAAAAAGATTTAAGGATATTACCATACTGCCTGAGATCAAAAGATCTACTTATATTGGGCAGGCTTCTTGCATTCGTCAACCTGTTTCTTTGTTCGCTGAAAATCATAATAATGCAGGTAATGTTGCAATCCAATTTGCTAATTTAACCAAAGAAATAGTGAAAAAAATAGATAAAATTGAAAGTACTGTAGGAGTATAAAATGGTCAAACTAATCAAGGATATACAAAGTCAACCAAGATTAATGGTTTTGAATCAAATAGAAGTTTCACAAACCAGTTCAATTACTGCAAAAAATGTTATAGTAAAAATTTCTAAAAGTCTGGATAAAGAAGAACTAGGTTTTAACCCTGTTCTTCCTCTAGTTTGCCTTACTGATGAAGAGGATAAATACCATTTATTAACTGGATTACCAATATATCAAGCCGCATTAACAGCAAATGTTGAGCGAATTTGGGTATTCTTAATAGCAGCTAAACAACCTGAATCTGAAAGAGTTATTGAACAAGCTCTTTTGCAATCGAAGCTTAATGAAAGAGTAGTAGAGCCTCAAGATGTTACAAAGTTTTTAGATTTCATTAACAATACAAAAGCTAATCTGACTTTAATACCAGGTGTTAAGGATGGATACGCACGATTGATTAAGGATAACCGTCCTTACAATTCTCTAGAGGATATGCAGAAAAAGCTGGGTGCTAAACGGTCTTTAAATTGGCTAAGAGCATATATAGCAAAGGAAAAGATAAAGCAATAAATGTCTAATATTTAAATAAGTGCGATCGCCTATTTCTAGATCGATCCCTGAGAGCGATCGCATTTCATCTACCTTTTCGTCAACTACTCCTCAAATTTCTCCATTAACTTGCATCTGATGCACCTTATCAGCTAGCTCTTGACGACGTTGATCGTCTAATTCATCGATCGCTAACATTCCCATCAGGATAACTTCTTTTAGCGTCAATCGAGATGATCGCGCTTTTTTTTGAACTATATCTTTAATGATCGGGCTAACACCGATCGCCGTACTTGCTCTAGGCACAAAATATCGTAAACGAAGGACAACGCCTAAATCTTAGCATTTCTTTTCGATATTATGTAACGTGCTTAAATTAGTATTGACCTGCTTAAACGAAAAAGATACACTAACGATAGATTAGGAGGAATGAGCGATCGCCTATTCCTCCAAAATTTCTACCAAATCCTCGATCTTTACATTAAACGTTCGCGCCAGTTTATGAATAGCGGTAAAGTCAACCATTGACATTTCGGGACGACGAGCGTAGCTTTTGACCGTATTGTATAAAACACCAGAACGATCAGATACTTCCTTAAGCGTCCAGCCTTTCTCTGCTGCCAATTCTCGAATTTTTAGCCTGACTAGACCCATGCTTGACTACGGTGCAACTGCAACTTAAAATAATCATATCTTAAAAGTGATCGCCCCCCATAGTCTGTCAAACTCAAGGGCGAACACTAAATTTCCCCAAATTAGTCAACAGAGTTCAACTAACAAAGGCTAACTAAACCAAATTAGTCAACAGAGTTCAACTAACAAAGGCTAACTACTATGGTATCAACTCCAGAGGAGAGATCGCAAAGCATTTGCCAAGAATCATGGTGGAAGATTCGAGAATCGAAAATCCTCCACAAGTCACCAATCCTGCACCCCTTAGCAAGATTCATCACCGAAGAAGCAGTTGCGCTGATGTTTCATCTCGCGCTAGAAAATGTTTATCGCATCACCTGCTTGCGTTATGTCGTTCACGTACATGGAAAAGGAGTGAGTAGATTTGTCAGCTATGCTGATTTTTCCCCAATTTTGGCAGTAAATCCTCCCACATCGTCGGATTTCGTTTTTTGGCGGAAACGTTGGCACAAAAAGCCAGCGCAGGAATTATGGCAAAAATTTTACACCATTCGATTTAAAAATGCCTTATCAGTGATGGAGTTGTTCGAGTGGGGAACAATCGTAAATATGGTGAAATCCCTCTTATCTGAAGAAATATTGACAGAGCTGAGAGAACTTTATGTAGAAAAGAAAAATTGGTTTGATTTTTGAGTTAAAAACATTTTTTCAATAAAATATATCTTACCCTAAAATTTCATCTACAGTCAGATTAAGATCGGGAAAAGCCAGTATAGATAAACTTTCCCCTCGCTGAAATCTCTGTACGTTTTGATACCCTGTTGTTGATGGTTCTCGATAAACTTCGACCCATTCTTCATTAATATTTACTAACCAAGTTTCTCTAATTCCATTTTCAGCATAAAGGGGTATTTTAATATTTCGATCGCTTTCTACTGTTGTATCTGCAACTTCTACTAATAAAATAATATCTTGCGGTTGCGGAAGTCGCGATTCATAGAAGTCCGGACGAGGTTGTAGCAATACTATATCTGGTTGAGGTTGAGAGTTATTGTCTAATTCAATTGGATTTTGGGGAGAAAGTATGATGCTATCTCCAAGAAGTTGGATAAATAATCTAACTAATCTATTTACACAAGCAGCGTGTCTTCTACCGATTGGTGTCATTTCAACTATTTCTCCTCGAATCAATTCCACTCGGTCATTTTCATTTAGAATACCAGCATCAGCCATTTGGTGATACTGACTTACCGTAAATTTTCGTCTGATTAGTTGTAAGTTCATTTCTACCTCCAGTACTGATTAAATTATTCTAACACTTCTAACACTGCCTTCGGTGATAATTTATCCTTAAACCAGATGATTTTAGCTGGTGTATCCTTCACCTTTACACCAGCATTTTCTAAGTTTAATCTTTCTGAAACAGCCAAAATTAAATTGTCACTTTCTGCCTTTCTCGCCTGAGCAAATTTCTTTTGCAAATACTCAGGACGCCAATAACCAACTATTTCTAATAAATAACTTCTGCCATCGGGATGTACTAAGCGGAAATCGGGAATGATCACGCTACCGGGAATGGGAATTAAATCGACTTCTCTCTCTAAAACCCAATCTGTTTTTAAACTTTCCCAACGGTTAGCAAAAGATGCTTCTAACATACTGTCATAAGGTTTACCTGGGGGATAATGAGTTTCTAATCCACAATCAGAATTGAGGGAAAATTTACCAGTTTTGTCTTTACCAGTATAGATATCTCTAGTTTGTAAAGTGGCGTTGAGACTCCATTTGGTAACGTGCAATAATGCGGGGATGAGTTTTGCGATCGCTAATCCATATCTCGTACTAGGTTTAAATAAACTTGTTGGCCCATCAATGGTAATGGTAAAACCATGATCCGCATCTCCTTCAATATATGCCATCAATTGAAATAATTTCAGATAGCGAAATAGTAATTTATATTCGCCTGGAACATTGCGATGAGCGTTTAAAGTTAATTGACTGGCGCGATAGAAAATACCTTGCACTTGTGATAAATTATATCTATGTAAAACCGCTTCTGGAGTTGGTGGATCGAATTGGGTTAAAATGCGATTTTCTTGCAAATCTGCATACAAACCTGCACGGA
This sequence comes from Leptolyngbyaceae cyanobacterium, assembly GCA_036703985.1. GTDB lineage: Bacteria > Cyanobacteriota > Cyanobacteriia > Cyanobacteriales > Aerosakkonemataceae > DATNQN01. The sequence goes on along the minus strand of DATNQN010000137.1, from coordinate 36,613 downwards.
TGTGATCTGGTAAAACTTCTTTTTTTAATTCTTGACTGAGTTTATTTGCTAAAACGTCGAGAACTTCTAGTGATGAGTGGGAACTGGGAACGGATCTGGCAGATAAAGCAAATACTTTCTGACGCAATTCTAGGGGTTCTAAAGGACTGACAATCTCAAAGGTAGAGAAGCTACTTTTGAGGATATGAACGAATCCTCTGAGAATGCGATATTCAGGTCGATCGCCTTCTAATTCTAACAATTGGCTATCTAATTCTCCTTGTCTTTTACCGACAGATTCTTGGAAGCAATTAATTAGATCGATCGCCATTTCTAAATTGCGATCGTCAATTTTTAGGCGTTTGGGGATAATGGTTTCGCCAGTGTATCGGTAAATTAATAGTTCGCTTGGTAACATCTTGTTTTTGTAAAATTACTATAGGGATTTTTTTTTACCACAGATGTCCACAGATTAACACAGATGTAGAGGTAATTTTTTTGTGAATAGATAGAGTTTTTGTGGATTATTTTACATTAAATTATTTTCTTCTGAATCTTCTGGCGATTTAGGAGATTTTTCTCCCCATTTGGCTTTTGGTTCGGCGGCTAGATAAGTACTCTTTTTGCCAATCTCATAAATCGGTTTAGCAGGAAAAAGCTCTAGTTGCTGTTCTTTTTCTTCTTCTTTTGGTTGGCGTACTTTGCGTTTGGGTGGTTCGTTCTTTTTCTCTACTCCTCGCCGTCGTTCGGAAGTGTTTTCTTCACTGGTGTTTTCGGTAATCACTTCATAAAGTAAAGCACGTTTATTTTTATCTTCTCCTTTTCGCAAAATGCGACCTAATCTTTGAATGTATTCTCTAGGGGAACCAGTACCGGATAAAATAATGGCAATACTAGCTGCTGGAACATCAACACCTTCATTTAATACGTGAGAAGCTACTAAAGTTTTATATTCTCCTTCTCGAAACTTGGTTAAAATTTCGTGTCGTTCTTTAACAGGGGTTTGATAAGTAATAGCAGGAATTAAAAATTCTTGGGAAATTCGATAAACTGTGGCATTATCAGCGGTAAATATTAAGGTGCGTTCCGGATAATGTTGCGCCATTATATTTGCTAGTACGCGCAATTTTCCATCCGTACATAAGGCAATTTCTCGCGCTTCTCGATGTGCTAGCATAGCACGGCGTCCGGCAGGAGATCTCGCACTTACTTTCACAAAATGTTGCCACCCATCTAAACTACCTAAGTGAATCTTTTCTGTCTTCAAAAAATCATTGCGAATTTTGATTAACTCGTTGTAGCGATCGCGTTCGTGAGACGATAAATTTACTTTAATCGGAATCACTTCATGTTGAGCAAGTGCTAACCCCGCCAACTCTTCCGGCGTCTTGTGAAAAACCGTTGGCCCGATTAAACTATTTAAATCAGTATGCTTGCCATCCGATCGATCGGGTGTTGCAGTTAATCCCAAACGATAAGGCGCGATCGCATATTCCGCAATTACCCGGTAAAATTCAGTTGGCAAATGATGACATTCATCAAAAATTAACAGCGCGTAACGATTTCCCAAAGCTTCCGCGTGAATCGCCGCACTATCATAAGTAGCCACTAGAATAGCAGTGCGATCGCGGGAACCACCGCCCAGCAAACCAATCTCCGCATCCGGAAACGCCGCCATCAAATGAGCGTACCACTGGTGCATCAAATCCAAAGTCGGCACTACGATCAAAGTACTGCGGGGAGTCGCCTGCATCGCCAACTGCGCCAAATAAGTTTTACCCGCCGCCGTCGGAAGCACCACTACCCCTTGGCGTCCCGCCAACTTCCACGCCATCAACGCCTCACTCTGGTGAGGATAAGGTTCCATTTCTACACTGGGAACTAATTCTACTGGGCCAAATTCCTTCGCTTCATCGATAAAATTAGTTCCTTCCCCTTGCAGCGCCTCCACTAGAGTACGGTAGTGGATAGCGGGAATGCGGAATTTTTCCACTCTGTCATCCCAAGTAGCAAATTCTACCCAAATTTTTCCTCTCGGAGGGGGATGCAAGATCAGGGTTCCCCGATCGAAAGATAATGTGGGAGTGCGAGCCATCATTTTTTCCTATTCTTACCCCGTTAATTTTAGGGGTTATCAACTCCTGGCGGTATGGGGGAGGAGAGTTGGGAGTTTTGAGTTTTAAATGAAAGGTCAACGGTGAAAACTATTTTCTATTATCAAAAAGATCGCAAACTATGAATATATTTTTCTCCTTATCTGAATTTCCTAAATCGCTATATGAAACTTAGCCATCCTTACTTACCGCTTAACCAGGAGCAAATTTTCCAAGTTGACACCACAAAGCAAGAGCAGCGTCTAATCGAGATTTAAAGATGTTCAAAAAAATTATTTCCTACTTACCATCCTATGCTGTGGCAATTTTGAACGTAGCGATCGCACTAGTACTGACATGGCTGCTCAATTTTCAAATTAATATGCGATTTAGCCCTTTTCTGTTATTTTTTGGCGCAGTTATTGCTAGTGCTTGGTATGGTAGTTTGGGGCCGGGACTGCTAGCTACTGCTTTGTCTGGCATTGCTGGAGCTTACTTCTTTATACCCCCAACCGATTCCTTAAGAATGACTTGGGGAGAAGCATTGCGACTCGGCATATTTGAGTTACAAGGAATATTAATTAGCGCTATCATCGCCGCATTACATTCTAGCAAAAAACGCATCGAAGCAAATTTATTAAAGTTAAAAATTAGCGAAGAAAAGTATCGTCGAATTATCGATACTGCTTACGAAGGTATTTGGCTGATTAACGCTGAAGGAAAGATCGATTACGCAAATCAACGCATAGCGGAAATGTTTGGTTATAACATAACAGATATGCTCGATCGCTCGATATTCGAGTTTATGGATAAAGAAGCGCGACTAGAAGCGCAGCAACGGATCGAGCAAAGCAAACATCTCTCTAAACAACAATTTGATTTTCGCTATCGCCGTCGAGATGGGTCTAATTTATGGGCAATCGTTTGCACTAGCCCCATTATCGACGAACAAGGTGAATTTATCGGTTCGATCGCCATGCTGACAGATGTAACGGAACGCAAGCAAGCAGAAGAAGCGCTCAAAGATAGCGAAAAACGTTTCCGTAGCGTGGTAGAGTCTCACATGATCGGGATCGGTTTTTGGGATTTAGATGGCAACATTACTTATGCCAACCAAGTTTTGTTGCAAATGCTAGGTTACACTCGCCAAGAATTTTTCACCCAAAAAATTCAGTGGTCGGAAATTACCCCCCCAGAATATAGCCCATTAGATGAAAATGCGATCGCTCAAATCAAAGCAACCGGATTTTGTACGCCATTTGAAAAAGAATACATCCGCCGAGATGGTAGCCGTTTCCCCGCATTAGTTGGTGGTGCCAGTTTGGACGGTTGCAATAACGAAGGGCCATTTTTCGTATTAGATATTAGCGAACGCAAACTTGCCGAAGAAAATACTCGTCAACTAGCCAATCAAGTTCGAGAAAAAGCCAACACGCTCAATGCCATTCTTTCCGCTTCTATAGATCACATTTACGTTATAGATAGTGTCGGAAAGTATAAATATGTAAGTTACGGAGCCGCCAAAGTCTTAGGATTCGAGCCAACAGATATAATTAATAAAAGTTGGCAAGAATTAGGACTCTCGTCGGATACGATGGAAAAGTTCGATCGCCAAATAAAAGAAGTATTATCAACCAGAGAACCCCTGAAAACAGAAACTCAATATGTAACGGCAAGCCATAATTTACGCCATTACGAATACACTATAGTCCCTCTCTTGTATGGCGAAGAGCAAAGCGTTCGGGGAGTCGTGGTTATTTCTCGCGACATCACCGAACGCAAACAGGCAGAAATGGCACTTCAAGAAAGTGAAAAACGCTTCCGGCGTTTGGTTGAATCGAATATTTTTGGCGTTGCTTTCGGAGATTTTCAAGGAAGAATTCACTACGCCAACGATTATTTTCTCAATATGGTCGGATATGAACGGGCAGATCTGATCGCCGGAAGAATGCGTTGGGATAAAATGACACCAGCGGAATTTTTACCTTTAGATATGCAAGCGGGAGAAGAAATCAAAAAATATGGGATTTCCACTCCGTTTGAAAAAGAATACATCCGCCAAGATGGTAGTCGAGTACCCATTCTGATCGGTGGTGCATTACTACAAGAACCTTACGAAGAGCAAGAAGAGATTATTGCTTTTTATCTTGATTTAACTGAAATAAAACAAACTCAAGAAGCTCTCGCTGAAAGTAATCAAACTCTGCAAACTCTGATCCGAGCTTGTCCTTTAGGAATCGCTCTATTTAATTTGGATGATGGTACGGTAAAAATGTGGAATCCTGCCGCCGAACAAATTTTTGGCTGGAGCGAACAAGAAATTTTAGGACATTTTTTACCTTCTACATCGGAAGCTAAAAAAGCCGAATTTTTAGCAAATTTAGATATGATTCGCCAAGGGAAATCACTGTTTGCTTTTGAAACCAAACGTCAGAAAAAAGATGGTACGCCGATCGATCTGAGTATCTGGGCTTGTCCGGTGCGAGATGCTAAAGGCAATATTAGCTGTATGTCGATCGTGGCAGATATTAGCGATCGCAAACGACTAGAAGAAGAACGCGATCGACTTTTGTGTAGAGAACAAACAGCCCGCGCCCAAGCAGAAGCCGCTAACCGCATGAAAGACGAGTTTCTCGCCACCCTCTCCCACGAACTGCGTACCCCCCTCAACGCCATGTTAGGTTGGACTCAGTTACTCCACACCCGCCAGTTAAACGAAGATACTACTGCAAGGGCGTTAGAAACAATTCACCGCAATACCAAATCCCTCGCCCAACTGATCGATGACGTGTTGGATGTTTCCCGCATCATCACCGGGAAAATGCGGCTGAATCTCTCTCCCGTACCTCTTGTACCAGTTATTGAGGCTGCGATCGAAACGATCGCATCTGCGGCTGAAGCCAAAAAAATCCAAATCGAACGCCGATTAAATCGCTCGATTAAGTCGGTTTTAGGCGATCCCACCCGCTTACAGCAAATTATCTGGAATTTGCTCTCCAACGCTATTAAATTCACCCCAAATGGAGGACAGGTAACAATTCAACTTTCTGTACAACAGAGTGAAAAAGCGATCGAAAATTCCCCCCATCCCCTTCAATATGCCCAAATCAAAATTAGCGACACGGGTATCGGCATCGATCCGAATTTTCTACCCTACGTATTCGATCGTTTTAGCCAAGCCGACAGTACCATGACTAGAACCCACGGCGGACTGGGATTGGGATTAGCCATTGTACGCCACCTGGTAGAAATGCAAGGCGGTACAGTCCTCGCCGAAAGTGCCGGAATCAGTAAAGGTGCAACGTTCATCGTCAACTTACCCCTTCTAGAAACCACCACCAATTCCCAGACTGACTCACCCACCCAACCACCAGCCACCAGCGAAAAATCATCAGACAGTAATCCCCTCAACGGTTTGCGAGTACTCGTAGTAGATGACGAACCCGATGCGCGAGAATTACTCGCTACCATTTTGAGACAATCAGGAGCAGAAGTCACCACCGTTAGTTCCGCTAGAGAAGCCTTAGAAGCAATACTAAAAATTCAGCCAAATATTCTCCTCAGCGACATCGGAATGCCGGAAGAAGACGGTTACACCCTGATTCGCAAAGTGAGAAATCTCGATGCAACGCAAGGCGGACAAATTCCCGCTGTAGCTCTCACCGCTTATGCTAGAGCAGAAGACCGTACCCAAGCATTACTTTCGGGCTTTCAGTTACACATCCCAAAACCCATCAATCCAGGGGAATTAGTAGCCGCAGTTGCTAATCTCACTGGCAGAATTTGACGCACTCCCGTTAAGTCTTCGATTGTAACGGGAGATGAATGGCTTTATTCCAAATAGGTGAAAGGAAAAGGGCAGAGACACGAGCAAAGAGGTAGCAGCAGAAAAGTTGATATTTGGAGCTTTTCGCTTTTTTTTAACCAGACGTTATATGTTAAATACAAGCAAGGGTGCAGGGAAAAAAACAAATCACAAATTAGCCAAACCTATGGCAGCTAATACATTACTAGACACGCTAATTAGCAAACAAAAGTCTTGCTGGCCAGAAATTGCCTTCCCATTAGAACCCTACGAATTGCAGCGAAACTGCTTCATGCTAGACCGACTTCAGTTAGAAGGGAAGATCATGCTGATAGTTGGCTGCACCATTCCCGCTTTCTTCTTTTGCACCTCTATGTTGCAAGGACAAGCAAAATTTTCTGCGCTTGTAATTGGTGCTGCTGTAGAAGCTTCCTTACTCGCTTGCTTAGCTTTATGCAGAACTAGTTTTGGCCGTAAATATCCCCAAATCGTATTTTTAGGGTTATCTTGGGCGATTACCTGTGTGGTGCAAATTGCGATCGCCTTTTTTGGCTATTACGAACCAGAAACAAGCCTTTGGAACTTAGTCTTTTTATCCCAAGCTACTCTCGTGCCAGTCTTGTGGCCCCTTCATTTAATATCTCAATTGGGTGCAATTTTTTGCTATTTCAGTTTGTATTCATGGTCAAATCCCAATTTCCAAACGGCCATCTTTTCTTATACAGAACAATGGTTATACTTATTTTGGACTTGCGCGATCTGTAATCTCTCCGTTTATTTGTACGAACGATTAAAACAAAATGAATTTTCTACTCGTCGAGAATTAGAAATCGCCAGGGAAAAATCAGAACAGCTATTACTAAACGTATTACCTGAATCGATCGCAGAACGACTAAAACAAGAAAGTAACACCATTGCTGACTGCTTCAATGAAGTTTCCGTATTATTTGCCGATATCGTTGGTTTTACCGAACTATCCAGCCGTGTTTCTGCTGCTGAATTAGTACAGTTACTCAACCAAATATTCACCATGTTCGACCAACTAGCAGAACAACATGGCGTAGAAAAAATAAAAACGATCGGCGATGCTTATATGGTAGTGGCAGGCTTGCCCGAGCCTCGCAAGGATCATGCTTTTGCGATCGCTGATATGGCTTTAGATATGCAAAAAACATTAGCTGATTTCAATCAAAAAAACGGCCAATCTTTTCGCATTCGCATCGGGATTAGCACTGGGCCAGCAGTAGCAGGAGTAATTGGTTTGAAAAAATTTGCTTACGATTTATGGGGAGACACGGTAAATACTGCCAGTCGCATGGAATCTCACGGTATCGCTGGTTATATTCAAGTGTGCGAAGCATTTTATCGGTCAATCAAAGATAAATATTTGTTTGAAGAACGGGGGAAAATTTTAGTCAAAGGCAAAGGTGAAATGACTACTTATTTACTCAAAGAAAAACTAAAGGAAGAATTCAGGAGTCAGAATTCAGAATTCAGAATTTAGGAGCCAAAATTATCTAATTGAATTTGAGTGTACGCGGCGGATAAACCAACGTGTTTAACACCACCACAAAATTGAAAGGTGGTGCAACAATTCAGTAGCGAGTCTCTTATTCCTCACTGATTAAATTCAGACATAAAAGCCAAAGATTATATCATGATAAAAGACGATCGAATTGCTGTCCAATTTCACGATGTTAGTTACCTTCTAAATCAACGTTATCTCGTATCTAATCTAAATTTTAATATCCCCCGTGGTGAAATATTAGTATTACTCGGACGTAGCGGTAGTGGCAAAACAACTACCATGAAATTAATCAATCGCCTGCTGAACCCCACTAGTGGAGAAGTGATAGTAGAAGGAATCAGTACTCAAGAATGGAATCCAATTAAATTAAGGCGACAAATTGGCTACGTAATTCAAGACATTGGCTTATTTCCCCATTTTACGATCGAACGTAATATCGGGTTAGTCCCAGCTTTAGAAAATTGGAAACCAAAACAAATTAAAACGCGAGTTTATGAACTTTTACAATTAGTTGGTTTAAATCCAGAACAATTTGCCAAACGCTATCCCCATGAATTATCAGGCGGGCAAAAACAGCGCGTTGGTGTTGCACGCGCTTTAGCAGCAGATCCACCTTTATTACTAATGGATGAACCTTTCGGCGCGCTCGATCCCATCACTCGGATTGAGATCCAAAGGGAATTTCGTCAATTACAACAACAGCTTAAAAAAACCGTAGTTTTCGTCACTCACGATATTCAAGAAGCTTTTATATTAGCATCTAGAATTGCCCTTATGCAAGAAGGAAAAATGATATTAATCGATACACCATCTAACTTCCTAAAATCATCGAATCCAGAAGCGCAAAAATTCTTACAATGTCTTGGAAAGGATGAAGTGTGAAGTATGAAGGATGAAGGATGAAGTCTGAAGTGGGTATTCCAAACTGTTCCTTTTCCCTTTCCCCTTGCCCCCTGCTCCCCATCGCCCTACTATGAATTGGATTGAATTTCTATTTGAATATCGTGATGAGGTTATTAATCGCACCATAGAACACTTGTTTTTGGTGGGTATCTCTATCAGCATTGCGATTATAATTGGCATTCCATTAGGCATTTTTTGTACTCGTAATGGACTCTGGTGCAAAATAATCCTTGGTTGTGCCAACATTTTCCAAACTATTCCTAGTTTGGCTTTATTTGGATTTTTGATTCCCTTACCGATCTTAGGTGGAATTGGTGCTAGAACGGCAATTATCGCACTTATTTTATATGCTTTATTACCAATTATTCGCAACACCTATACTGGCATCGTTAATGTAGACCCCGCAATTCGAGAAGCGGGACGAGGGATGGGAATGACGGATCGACAATTATTATTTCAGGTAGAACTCCCTTTAGCATTGGGTTTTATTTTAGCAGGGGTACGAGTAGCGATCGTGATTTCGGTGGGTGTTGGTACCATCGCCGCTGCTATTGGTGCGGGTGGACTGGGGACATTTATTTTTGCGGGAGTGGGGATGGTAAACAATCAGTTAATTTTATTGGGTGCAATTCCAGCTGCTTTGATGGCATTGGTGGTAGATTTAACGCTGGGAGCAATTGAGAGTCGCCTAGCATCTACTGAAAGCAGGAAAAAATCACCATGAATAAAGTAAAGTTTTTAAGTTGTAGTTTTCTTAGTTTAAGTTTAGTATTTGCGATCGCAAGTTGTAACTCCAAACCTGATAACCTAATCGTCATCGGTTCCAAAAACTTTACCGAACAGCGCATCTTAGGTGAACTTCTAGCTCAGAAAATCGAGTCTAATACTAATTTAAAAGTCGAACGTCGCTTCGATTTAGGCGGAACATTCGTTTGTCATCAAGCTATTACTGCGGGTAAAATCGATACCTATGTAGAATATACCGGGACGGCTTTCACTGCTATATTAAAAAACGAACCAATTAACGATGCAGATAAAGTATATCAAAAAGTTAAAAGAGATTACGAACAAAGTTTTAACATAACTTGGCTGCCACCTTTAGGATTTAATAACACCTTTGCTATGATTATTAGAGGAGAAGATTCTCGAAAATTAAAAGTTAATACCATTTCTCAAGCTGCTAAATTTGCTCCTTCTTGGCGAGCGGGATTTGGCTACGAATTTACCGAACGCAAAGACGGATTACCGGGATTATCGCAAACTTATGGCTTGCGTTTTGAGCAAACACCAAAAGTGATGGATTTAGGTTTGATGTACCGTGCTTTAAAAGAAAATCAAGTAGATATAGTAGCAGGAAATTCGACAGATGGAGTAATCGATCGGTTTGATTTAGTAGTTTTAAAAGACGATCGCCTATTTTTTCCTCCCTATCAAGCTGCGCCAGTTATCCGTCAAGAAGTTCTTCAGAAACATCCAGAATTACAACAAGCCTTAAGCCAATTAGCTGGCGTGCTTTCTGACCGGGAAATGAGAAATTTAAATTATCAAGTTGATGGAGAAGGAAAAAATGTCAAACAAGTAGTACAGAGCTTTTTACAGTCGAAAGGTTTAGTTAAAAATCAAAAGTAAAGATATTTATGAAAAAGGTATTTCAAAACTATTTAGGAATTTTTGGCAGAGGCGCACAGCTTTCCCTATGTTTATTTCATCTCGGCTTTTCTTTTTACCTGATTTCGTATTCTAAACCCGCATTAGCTGCGTTTCCGAAGCCCCTGCGAACTAAACAAGGTATGGTAGTTTCTGCCCATCCTTTGGCGAGTGAAGCGGGACTCGCGATGCTGGTGAAAGGTGGTAATGCGATCGATGCAGCAGTGGCGACTGCTTTTGCGATTTCTGTGGTAGACCCTTTTTCGGCGGGGATTGGTGGCGGTGGTTTTTTGTTACTGCATCAAGCAGAAACGGGGGAGACGAAAGCGCTGGATTTTCGGGAACGCGCCCCGTTAGCCGCTACGAAGGATATGTACCTAACGGAACAAGGAACGGTGCGCCCGAATGCGAGTACAAAAGGATATTTGGCGGCGGGTGTTCCCGGTACGGTGGCGGGACTTTACGAGGTTCATCGTCAGTATGGAAAATTACCTTGGAAAGATGTAGTTGCACCTGCAATTCGGTTGGCTAAAGATGGTTTTATCGTCGGTTACGATCTTCGTTCTCGTTTTCCGCAGTTTTCTCAGCCACGCAACAATACTACCTTGATTAATCAGGCGGCGCGGGAAATTTTTGCTCCCAATGGATTTATCCTTCCGCCGGGGGAACGTTTGGTGCAAAGAGATTTGGCACGGACTTTGCAAAGAATTGCCAGAGATCCCCAGAGTTTCTATACGGGAGAAATTGCCCGGGCGATCGCAAATGATATGGCAAAAAATGGTGGTTTGATTACCCTGGAAGATCTGAAAACTTATCAAACGACTTGGCGCACGCCTTTGTGCGGTTCTTTTCGCGTTTATCAAATCTGTTCGATGCCACCGCCTTCTTCGGGAGGGGTTCATTTATTGCAAATTTTGAATATTATCGGCGATACTGACCTGAAATCGAAGGGATGGCATCATCCGGATTCGCTACATTTGTTGGTAGAAGCGATGAAAATTGCTTATGCCGATCGCGCTGTGCATTTAGGAGATCCGGATTTTGTAGATGTTCCGGTAGCAGCGCTGATAAGTCACGCTTATGCTGCACGCAGACGCCAGGAAATTTCTATGCAAAGGGCGCGATCGGCAAATGAGGTGAAAGCACTAGACGCGCAAACATTGCAACGTTTTAGCGATCGCAAAGAATCTTCCGATACCAGTCATTTAACGGTGGTAGATCGACAGCGCAATGCAGTTAGCTTAACTTTTACGATTAACTATGCTTTCGGTGCAGGGGTGGTAGTACCTGGAACGGGTATCTTACTTAATAATGAAATGGATGATTTCGCAATTGCTCCCGGCGTACCGAACGTATTTGGATTAGTCGGTGGAGAAGCGAATGCGATCGCACCTCGCAAAACTCCTCTTTCTAGCATGAGTCCGACGATCGTCACCGAAAAAGGTCGCTTTCGCTTGGCAGTCGGTGCTCCTGGTGGCAGCACGATTATTACTACCGTTTTGCAGATCCTACTGAACGTGCTGGAATACAATATGGATGTAGGTGCGGCTGTCGCTGCCCCCCGCATTCACCATCAATGGTTGCCCGATCGATTGTGGGTAGAAAATTTTGGTTTAGATGCTTTAACTTTGGAAGAGTTGCGTCGTCGCGGACATGAAATCGAACGACGGAATTCTTGGGGTAATGCCAATGCGATCGGGGTTACACCAGATAATTTTCTAGAAGCAGCAGCCGATCCCCGTGGTGAAGGTTCACCTAAAGGTTTTTGAGTCTGCTTGCTGTGGGCGAGATTACTTATATGGAAAGTAATTTTGGGATTTTTTCACCACAGAACAGGTGTCCACGAGATTTACACAAGAGTATACAAATACAGATGTAAATGTAAATTTATCGTGGGTTAAGCAAGTAGAAACGATCGCATTTTTGCGATCGTTTCTAAGCTACTTCCGTATCAACATCCATCATGGAATCTTGCATTACTTGATCTGAAGGCACTAACTTCCAGCCTGTTTTGAACAATTTCTGATAAGTTGCCCAACCTTTGGAACCACCCGGTTCGCGATAATCCGGTACAGCTATCTGCGGAAATGCTGTATAAGGACGCCAAGGTTGATTGGGTGCGGTTTGCAAATGTAGAATCTTCGCACCATTAGTTCCAAAGCTTGGCAACCAGCACATCTGTCCAGCCATAAAAACACTCCTTTGCTGATACTAGGTTCGGTGAAGCTGTAAGCAGGCTGTGTGAGGATGCGCTCGTTAGCTTCTGTTTTCAGCTAACCTACCCTAAGTTGGTTATTTTGTCAATATCATGACACTATATTTTTCACAGCTACATCACCCGATCAGAGGAAGTTTGGTTTTTCTTCTACCTCATCCGATATCAACCATTAGCAGGAAAAATTAATTAGGAGCAGGGAGCAGGAGGAAAGGGAAAAAATTTGAAATATGATGTAAAAAATTATTTGTCCTCCCATACCAGGAAGAGTTCTCAGTTTTGAATTAAAATTCAAAACTCAAAATTCAAAACTCTGCTCACCCACTCACCAGTTCGGGATTAGCGATCGCGCTTCTAATCGCATTAGCTTGTTTATTGTATTCAGCATCACTTAAAACTGGAACGGCATCTGCGATCGAAATTGGTTCTAGCAAATCGATCCAAGATTTACAGCCGCCATATTCCGGACGATAAGAAACAAATTGCGGTTGAGGCAGCTTATAAGTACGCAGCAGCAAAAGATACATTGGCTGACGGTGCTTCCACTTCAGGCGATCGCTGACAAACTTTTCATTCCAGATATGGTAAGGTTGCAGCACCTCAATACTCGGCTGGTAACTCACCATAAAAATATCGGTAATTTTTGCCCAAGTACTAATTCGCACCGTTTCCGGATGCCAACCCGACTCTACCGATCGTACCTCCCCAGCATATTCCGATTTGAGCAAATCTAGCTGCTGATGTTCAAAAGTGGGATAAAGTAAAACCTCATTCTGGGCAACCTTAAAAGTACCGCCTTCCTCGCGAATACCGCCTTTGCGCAGCAGCAGAATTGTTTTACCTTCTTCCAAAGCACGAACGGCAACTGCCCATTCCTTAAGCGCGTGGGTAGTAGTTAACGACATAGCTATTTTATTGAATTCTTTTTTTAGGCTAACGATTTCCGTAACAACCAGGGGGCAGATTTATCTCATATTTTTCCGTTCAAAGAAAAGTTTGTAACCCACATAAGATACCCCGGCGGCAATTACGAAACCGATCGCGATCGAAACGTAACTGACCACCGCACTAAAAACCCAAACCCCCACAAATCCAGTCGCAGCAAAGGCAGCAATCTTAGCGGCTTTTTTCACTTGCAGAGATCCCAGTTGGAAACCTTTGGGCTGGGGCTGGGGTTTTGCCGATCGAGGTATGTGCTGGATAGACAGTTCTGCCTCTATTTCTCGAAGTCGCCGTTCTATTTGGTCATCATCGTGACGATTCATTGCTACTCACCCAGTTCAACACCTTAACTTTGTTTCAGTCTATCCTCCACCTGGGATGGATTTGTCAAGATATGCAGAAATTTACAACTATCTTAAGTCGCTAATTCCTCGAAGTTAAGAGTAGGGGCTCTCGCATTCGGGCGACAATTTATGACTCAAACCCTATATTTTCTGTCCGAATGCTGATGCCTACGGCACGCTACGCGAACGCCCCTACAAAGGCTGACAAGGTAAAGATTTTCTTAGCAAAGCTTTACCGAAAAACCTTTTTCGACCATCACTTAAAATTTTTCGTATAAAATATATCTTAGAAATCGAGAATTACGAATCATCGTTCTTATTAAAAAATTAATTTTGCTTTTAAATTTTTATACTTATTCCGCTAATATATCTGGCAATCGGTTTTCACGTTAAGGTTGATACAAATAATTTGCAGAGGTTCATTTTAGCCGATTGACATCTATGTTTAGTTAATAATTATTTAATTTAATTTAACCTATACGACTGGAAAATATGAAGATGAACAGACAGAATATTATGTTAATTCTAAGGATGGAATTAAACATTAGGGGTTAAACATGGATCTCAGACAACTAGGTAATTCCGATGTAAAAATTTCTCCGATCCTGATGGGTACGTGGCAAGCTGGCAAAGCGATGTGGGTGGGAATTGAGGATGAGGATACTATTAAAGCGATTCGATCGGCTTTCGAGGCGGGTATCACCACGATCGATACTGCGGAAGTATACGGAAATGGCCATTCAGAACAAATTATCGCAAAAGCCTTATCAGATGTCCGAAGCCAAGTAGTTTACGCAACCAAAGTTTTTGCCAACCATCTCAAGTACGACCAGGTAATCGAAGCGTGCGATCGCTCTTTGAAAAATCTCCAAACTGATTATATCGATCTTTATCAAATTCATTGGCCTTCCGGTGCTTTTAAAAGTGAAATCGTACCCATCGAAGAAACGATGGGGGCATTAAATCATCTCAAACAGCAAGGAAAAATTCGAGCAATTGGGGTTTCCAATTTTTCTCGCGCCCAAATCGAAGAAGCTGCCCAATACGGACGCATCGATAGTTTACAACCACCCTATTCTCTGTTTTGGCGTCAGATCGAAAAAGATACCATGCCTTATTGCGTTGAACGTAATATTTCGATTCTGGCTTACTCTTCTTTAGCCCAAGGCTTGTTAACAGGCAAATTTGGCCCGGATCACGAATTTCCACAGGGAGATAATCGCCAGAGCAATAAATTATTTCAAGGAGAAAATTATCAACGGGCGCAACTCGCTTTAGAACGATTGCGTCCGATAGCAGAACGCCATCAATGCACCCTTGCCCAATTAGCGATCGCGTGGTTAATTGCCCAACCACAAGCTAACGCGATTGTCGGTGCCCGTAATGCCAATCAAGCAACAGATAATGCCAAAGCTGGCGATGTGAAATTATCGGCTGATGAAATAGCAGAAATTGACGCGATCGGGCGTATAGTTACCGATCGTTTAGATGATAGCGCTGTCATGTGGAACTGGGAATAAAGGATCGGGTATGGGGAGATAGTAGAAATCAACTAAGTAGGTAGGTGTGAAAAAACGAAGGTAGATTTGTAGGGGAGGGTTTGTTTAGAGTGCTTGATATACAACCGTTTTACTCGCTTATCTTACCCGCCCTGCCCATGTACGTTTATTCATACCATCCTCTACTTATCTGTAATTAATCTCTCCCCATACATACCCAATCTCCAAAAATTTTATGCTATTTGTTCCACTTTTCCTAACAACTGATGAAGGCTAGCCACAAATCCTTCTACTTCTGATTCGTCCATTTCATGCCAACCATCTGCTCCCAAACTAGCAATAACATTTTCACGTTCCAAATGATAAAATTCCACAAAAGATGAAGGAGATAACCAAAGTAAAATTTTTCCTTCTTTAGTAGGCTTTGTGGAAAAAATAAACAAACACTGAGAAGTATTTCTCTGCGCGGATGAAAGGAGATGAATGGCCGGACTAACCATCAAATTAGTAGGCCAAGTATTCAAAGTTAATTCAAGTTTTCTGGCCGTTTCCAGTACCTTATGAAAGGCTTGGCCAATACCGTTATTTTCGGCCATTTCTACTAATTTTTCAATCCCGAAATTTTTATTTTCAGACGGATTTTTTAATTCTATTTCTGCTTGAGAAATAACTTCCATATCGTCATCTGATAATACCTCTACAGTCGGATGAGGTACGGTACTCACTTGCTCTACATCTACTGAAACCTCTTCTTGAGGAGAAGCATGATCGAACATTTGCCAAGTTTTAGCCACTAAAGATTCAGTCAAATTTGTCAGAGCAGAATCAAGTTTATCAGTAACTGACTCAGATTCAATTTGAGGTGTCAATTCAGGTTGAGACAGCAGTGTAACTTCTGTGAGGATCGGAGTTTTTACCTGAGATGACGCGATCGCAGGGTCATTTACTTGGAAAAGATCTTTTCTGACATGAGTAAAGCATTCTGCCAGTCGCTGCATTTTAGCAACTAAATACTGCGACAAAGTTATGTCAGCCACTCTGGTAAAATCCTGAGAAGGTGGCAGTTGTCGCAGAGATAATATTTCTTGTTTGAGTTGTTGAATTTCAGCTTCTAGATAGCTGGTATCTACAGCAGAAGGCTGATCTGAAACCTGCTTTTCAACTTCTCTGTTAATTTCCCTTAATTCCGCTATTTCTTCCGTTATCGAACTTTCGCTCGATCCTTTATTTAAAGACTGGAGAGCCTCTTGCAATTGTAAATTTTGCTGTTCTAGCTGATTTAAATTAGAGCGAGTAGTCTCTTCTGCCTCGGTGAATGTTGCTTTTAACTCTTGAAGTTGTTTTTCTAAGTAACTGGCATCAAAAGAAGCAGGTTGAGGTGGTAAGGTAGAAAGGTGATATTGAACTTCTGAAGTAATTTTTCTCACTTGTTCTACTCGTTGATTAAGCGCATCAGAAGTAGAAGCAAGATTTTTTTGTAATTGTTGAATTTGCTTCTCCAAGTAACTGGAATCAGCAGGAGCAGATGAGACATTTAGTACAGACAATTGTTGTTGAATTTCTTCGGCTATTTGTCTGAGTTCTTCGATCCGTTGTAATTCTTGGCGTTCGTTAAACGCAGTGGTAACGGAGGAGATATTTGCCTGTAATTGTTGAATTTGAGATTCTAAGTAAGATGGATCGAAATTAACAGCCTCGGTAGGAGTTAATTCTTTTTCAGATGAAGTAAAGCTGGTGATAGCTTGTTCTAAAGTATCAAACCTTTTTTGCAGCTGGGAGATGTCTTCCTGAATAGGAGTAAGATTAACTGTTGGAGAAGGAGTAGAACTTTCTCGCTCTGAACCTTTTAAAGTGCGGATCTCTTCTGATAACTCTCGATCTACTTGTCGAACGCGAGTACTCATCTCCGATAAGACAGTACTCATACTTTGTTGTAAATTTTGCTCGAATTTCCGTCTGGTAAATAAATTCAGGGATAAAGCTAAAGTGAGAGGAGCGGCTGCGTAAATAAATTGCTGAGAAGCCATAGCCGCTAGGGTTCCTGCCACAGAACCCGCTACGGTAATATATTCTGTTACCTCTACTACCTTTAACCCATTGTGGTTGCTGTCGGCTGTCATGGGTGTACCTTCAATGTATGCTTTGGTTATCCAGCAAAAGTATCATATCTGAAGGCTTTTTGTGGCGGCGGATCGAGCTCGATCTTGGTTTTTGTAAGCTTTTTTCTTTTAATTCAACTCCAAATACTTCTGCAAAAGCATTTGCTACTTGTTGACGAACTCGATCGATCTGAATATCTGGAATAAACTCGGCTAAACTGCCGACAGGTTTATCTGAAATGCCACAAGGAACGATTTCCTTAAATCCTGCTAAGTCAGGACAAACGTTTAAAGCAAAGCCGTGCATGGTGATCCAACGACTGACTTTGATACCTATGGCGGCTACTTTCCGTCCGCTTACCCACACGCCAGTAAAGCCTGCTACCCTCTCTCCCGACAAACCGTAAAGAGCTAACACGCGGATGATTACCTCTTCCAATTGTCGAAGATACCAGTGTAGGTCTGGTTGGTAATATCGTAAATTCAAAATCGGATAACCCACTAGTTGACCGGGACAGTGGTAAGTTACTTCTCCACCCCTTTCGATCCGGTAAACTTGCTTGTCACTGCCAGCCGTACCATCCGGGTTGAATTTGAGGAATTCTAAGCTGGCTCCCTGTCCTAGCGTATAGACGGGGGGATGTTCCAGCAAAATTAACACATCTTCAAGATCCGGGCTAGAGGGTCTTTCCCGACGATCGCTCACTAGCGATCGCTGCCATTCCAACGCCTTAGCATACTCTACCAACCCTTCATTACACAGCCAGCAAACACGAGCTTGACCGCCATTCTCTATCATAAAACATCAATTTTTACTTGTAATTTCTACTAAAATCAACAGCCATCGGATTTAACTTTACTTCACAATTGGGCAAATCAAATCAAGAAATGTCAACAGATGCAAAAGATTTTAAAGAGAAATCAAATAGCTATGTACTCCAGAATACAAAATGCTACTGTTTTATGTATAACCTCAGTCTCAATAGGAGGAAGCCTATTTAACAAGAAGACGCCCACAACGTAGAGATGGCGATCGGCCAACTCATCTCTGAAATAAGCATAGTTGGTTAAATCGCACAAAGAAATTTAATTGAGAGATGGGCGGAAAATAAAGGTTATACTTAGCATAAGAACATGAACGCTTCAAGTTCTCAAAACAGTTGACTAGGAGAGAAAATCCCCCAAAGTTTCAGTGACCTTGTTAGCCGATCGCTCATTGCAGAGGACGGCGGCATGGTATCCAAACAAAAGCCAAAAATTGGAAAGCTTGCCACAAATTTCTGTCCGGCTTTCCTGATAAACCAAAAGGTAGACGCAGGTCAAAAATAGCCTGCATAAGATGGAGTATTCAGCGGGAGAATTGAATATGAAGATTGTAATTCATGGCAAAAATATTGAAATCACCGATGCAATTCGTGAGTACGTAAATCAAAAAATTGAAAAGGCAGCAGGTCATTTTTTAAATAGCACCAATGAAGTTGACGTACATCTTTCAGTCGCTCGCAATCCTCGGGTAAACTCCAAGCAGATCGCTGAAGTAACCATCTACGCTAACGGCGCAGTGATTCGAGCCGAAGAAGGCAGCGAAACCTTATATGCCAGCATAGACTTAGTAGCCGATAAAATTGCTCGTAAACTACGTAAATACAAAGAAAAACGACTCGATAAGAAAACTCAAGCTCAACCTAAAACTAGCGAAGTGGTGGAACAAGCACCAGTTGCATCGGATTTAATTGGCGATCGTACTCCGGAACTCCCTGGCGAAGTAGTACGTACCAAGTATTTTGCCATGCCGCCCATGACACTAACAGAAGCTTTGGAACAGCTACAATTAGTAGACCATGACTTTTATATGTTTCGCAATGCAGAAACAGGAGAAATCAACGTAATTTACGAACGAAATCATGGAGGTTATGGAGTAATTCAACCTCGTCAAGGCAACGGACATACTAATCATAAAAATGGGAAAACAGCCCAAAGTAGTAACGCTGCGGCAGAAAAAATAAACGCCCAGAAAGGATAATTCTATTTAAAGAATTGTCTATTCTGACGATACCGAGCTAAAAAATATCACGCTACTTTTTATTAGTAGCGTGATATTTTTTAACGGCAAATAACAGCAAAATCAAATCTTTTAAGTGTTGTAGATGTAAGCCTGTCTCAAGCGCCGGATCATCTCTCTACGTACTTCATTGTTAACGCGATATCCCCGCTCCCAATGCTCTAGCTTAATATTATCCACGTAGTACTTGACAGTAAATTCCATGCCAGGGCCAGCAATATTGTTCAAGCGAACTTTCGGCTCTTTCCAGACAGTTCGGGACTCTTTGAAATTGTCGTGCAACCACTGTACGAAGCTGACCGCGTAGTCATCTAGTCTGGTTTCCTCTCCGCGAGGGTTAGCCATTCTTTGATAAAGCTTGGTCATTTTAGTTTTGAGCACTTCAATTTTTTGTTCCCACTCTTCCGGTAACAAAATATTATCTTCAGCTACCAGATCGGGGTCTTTTAACCAAGCTTCATACCAAGTTCTAATTAACCCGATCAAGGTATTTTTCAAAACCGATTCTTGTTCTTCTTCCAGAGTGTAGCGAACTCGTCTTCCTTTACGCTCTGTTACTACCCGTAAACCCACCAATTCCAATACATCAGTATATTCTTTGATCACTACTTTCAGTTCGTCTGAGTCTATCCCTCCTCTTTCTAAAGATTTAATTTTGGTAGTTAAATCCTCCACTTCTACTTCAATTTTTTGCAGTTGATCGTTCACGTCTCTTTCTGCCATTAGACGGAGCCGTCCAGCTTCTTTCTTCGAGATTTTACCAGGTTCTGGCGGCTCGAATCCCTCATAATGGTCTATGTAGAGAAGCTTGTCATCCAGATTGCCCAAAGTATCTGGATGTCCTAACACGATTTCTCTTAAAATTCTCGATGCGGTTACTGGGTCGGCATCCACTCTCACCCCAATATTAATAGAATAAGCGTAGTGAGGAGTAGGACGACTGAGGTTGATAATATCTCTATTTCCCAAGGCAGAGTTAGGAGTATAAACCTCGCAGTGAGTATCGATCATGTATAGCTTTGTCACCCGAATGCCGATGTTTTTAATCACTGCCATCGACCCGTTCATCGAGATGACATCTCCGAATTGAAACGGCGTGTCGATCAACAAAACTAATCCGCCGAAGAAGTCTCCTAAAATTTCTTTTACCGACAAACCGAGTACGACGGTAATACTACCTACTGCTAACCCAATACCTGTTAAGTCAACCCCGAATGTTTGTAAGAATAGGGATATCCCGATTAGGTAAGCTAATACCGGAATCGTGCGTTCTAAAATCGGGAGTAATACATCATCCCAAACGGCCTCGGTTTTCCGTGCATAGGCTTTTAAGTAATAAATAACTACTTGAGTAAATAGTTGAGAAATCCAGTGGGTAATTGCCAGAATAATAAAGGCGCTTAACGCTCTTTGAATTCCATCTACAATCGGCCCGGATGCCAAATACCGAAAAGAAATTTTCAAGCTGATCAATATGAAAACGATCAGTATCGGGCCACGAGAAACGCTCAAACTGACTAAGGCCGCATCGTTTTCCATTTGGCGGAAAATAGCTCGCAGCACGTAAAAAAATAGGATATAGAGTACTACTGCTCCTACTCCCAAAGCAACTAAAGCTATTAGGAAAGCAGTAAAGTTATCTGGCAAAGATAGAAATGCCAGTGGCAAATGGGAAAATTCTAAAATATCAACCATCCTTTTTTACCTGAGGTACAGAGGTATGAATGAGTGCCAGCAATTCCGAATAGGGTTACACCCATGCTTAAAATTACCTGGGGGCTAACTTTTGCCGAAGCATCGCGCCACTTTATTTAAAAGATTGTATGAGGCTGTATGGTGGTGGTAGACATAATATTAAACCTGGTAATGGAAAATTTTTCATCATAATCCGTGGTTAGATAAGCCCCAGCTAAGGCTTGCCATCAAGCTTTACGGACGCAATTAACCCTAAGAGATAAATCACAAATGGTATTTTACAATAGATAAGCCTTGCTTTACCACTATTTACTTTTTATATTCACATCTTTAAGACATAAATTAATGATTGCCTTACAACTGGAGTTAAGTGAAAACACTAAAAGTATGAAAAGTACGAAAAGTACGATTTGTAATATTCATGTTGGCATTGGCTGATGAGCAAGAAAACTCATCAATAACTGAATTGAAAATTTTTGTCCTATATAGAACGAATAAGTTTCTTCGCAGTTATCTTCGACCGATCGCAACATTTGGTTGATTTTCTAGTGCATCTACTTATCCCATCTGTTGTTTGGCGGGTGATAGGAGAGTAAATGCGATCGCGCTGAGTATGGTCGCATCGAAGTCAATGAAAGCTTAGCTTCGTTGCGGGCCTTGAGTAGCATAACTTAGCTTAAAAAAATCATAGAACGAGGAGAATTGTCTGATAAATGGTAACAAAAAATGGAACGAGTAATTGTGCAACTTTATGTTAAATCTTATGCCAATGACATTAATAATTACCAATAAAAATCGAGCATATTTCTCTTCGTAGGTTAGTTAAATTTGGTTTAATTATTTTGCCAAACAAATTATTCCACCACTATCTGTCCTCCGCAATACATAAGTCATTAATTAATAGCAAGAGCGAGTTATGATTTTTTAAAGAAGTGCTAGGTTATTTCTCATGTCTCACGCACATAACCATCAACACAACCATCAACACGGCCACGAATTTGCCAACTATAATCGTGCTTTCTTAATAGGCGTGATTCTGAACGGCGGATTTGTGCTTTGTGAAGCTACTTTTGGCATTCTGAGTCATTCTCTGGCACTGCTAGCCGATGCGGGACACAATCTCAGCGATGTTCTGGGATTGCTATTAGCTTGGGGTGCTTCGATTCTCGCCCGTCGCCCTACCACACCTCGATATACTTACGGTTTGCGGCGTTCTTCTATTTTGGCGGCGCTTTTGAATGCCATTTTTTTGTTAGTTGCTACTGGTGGTATTGCTTGGGAAGCCATCCAACGTTTTATTCAGCCTGCGGCAGTCGAAGGTAGTTTGGTAATTGGTGTTGCAACGGTGGGAATTATTATTAACACTTCTACCGCTTTACTTTTTTTGTCGGGTCGGCACAGAGATTTGAACATTCGCGCGGCTTTTTGGCATATGGCAGCTGATGCGTTTGTATCTTTGGGGGTTGTTTTAGCTGGCATTGCAATTCTGGCTACTGGTTGGCTGTGGTTTGACCCGGTAGTGAGTTTAATTATCGTCATAGTAATTGTAGTGGGAACTTGGGAATTGTTTAAAGATTCTCTGAAATTGGCTTTAGATGCGGTTCCCGAAAATATCGAACCGTTAGCTGTACTGACTTACCTATCAGAACTGCCCGATGTGGCCCAAGTTCACGATTTGCATATTTGGGGGATGAGTACTACGGAAATCGCTTTGACTGCACACTTAGTAATACCCGGAGGGCATCCGGGCGATGATTTCTTAGCGCGAGTAGTGAAGGATTTGCACGATCGCTTTGGTATCGAACACGCTACCCTACAAGTAGAAATAGGCAATTCAGGCTTACTTTGTCCTCAAGAATCCTGCTCTAATCATTAAGGAAAAGTAAATTTAAAATTATACTTTACTAAGTAAATGCACGTAAATTAATCGGTTTTGAAATCATTCTTTTCTAATAACCCCCATATTCGCGATCTAGTCTGCTTTCTCATCGGTGTTAGCAAAGGGTAGGGGGAGATATTTTTGTAGTTGCAATTTCAAACGTTGAATCCGATCGACGGTTTACTCCGTACTTACTACAGTACTTAGTGGGACTAGTGTTACCGAGTTGCCGAATGGATGTGATACTTTTACGTAACGATGGTGATTCCTATCACTTACGTTTACATAAACTTTATATAAATTTTTCTTTAACGCCCTATTTGATAGGGATAAACACCATCATTAGGGATCTCGGGGTGCATCTACATTCTGGCAAACATTTCCTTGATTGCCAGAATTTCAACGACAAAAAGTGAGGCTTAAAATCCTCACTTTTCAAAAATGTAAAATGTAATCTGTAGCAGCGAATAGAGCGATCGGATCATTTTCGCTCAAAAGCTGCTACCAGATTAGCATGATTGTTTAGGAGATTGCCCAGTCTTTCTAAAGCTTGAAGATTTTGGCGAACGTGGGCGTCAATAAAAAGAGCGATCGTTTCTGCCAACAAAGCACGGATTTTCTCTTCTGGCTGAGTAACTGGGAAATCGAGAAATCCTCTCGCCGCCGTAGGATCTGCTGGATGAGCGATCGAGAAATGATTAGCTCCCTCTACGATCAACAGATAAGAGTCTTTGCGATCGCTAGTAATTGCCTCGCGGAAAGTCCGCACCACAGCCCTCGTTGGACTTCCCTCACTCACTCCATAACGTTCGCTACTACCAGCAATTACCCCATCGCGAGTCCCACCGATCAAAAGCATTGGTACTGAAGAAGGCAAAGGCAATATGCTATCAGCTGGAAAGCCCAACATCACCGCACCAGCACTGTGGGCGGCATAAGCAAAAGCTGCCGTAATTTGGGGAAAAAAGCGGGGATCGGCACTTTCTAAAGCTACTCTTCCACCAGCAGAATGTCCGCCTAAAATTACTTGTTGCAAATTCAACATTCCTGCCAGCAAACTATTCGCTTGCAAATTTTCCAACTCAGCTAATATAGCTGGTAAAGCCGAAGCAGTAGCACCAGTCCCGTAAGTATTTGGTGCTAACATTGCTAAATTAACTCCCGGAGTTAAACCAATTACTCCCGGCAAATTCTCTGCTACCCAATTATAAGTAACTACTACGATTCCTTGTTCCGCTAGTTCAACTGCTAACCATTGATACATTTCCCAAGCGCAGTTGATTCCACTCAAAAAAATTACCACGGGAAAAGGTGCTTTTTCCGGATCTGCCGGTACGATACCTAAGTTATTTTCCCGTTCGCTACCAGACAGTCGGGCTGGATAAAACACTTTTAAATGAATAGTGTCGTAGGGTATTGCAGCACTTTCTACTTTTGTTGCCCGATATAAAGCGCGAACAGTCATACTATTTTAGATTTTTAATTTTTGATTTTAGAGTAATTTATTTTGTTCGGTAAATCAACTGTTTGATTTCGCGCCAGAGTAATAATACACCTGAATCAGAATGACGTTGGGTAAAAATCCCGTATTGAGGACTGAATAACAAAGCAAGTACAAATATTCCGGATGCTACTAATACGATCGCAGGGCCAGAAGGCAAATTAAAAAAATAGCTCAAATACATTCCGCTGATACTAGAAAAAATGCCAATTCCTGCGCCTAACATCATCATATAATGCAATCTTTTCACCAACAAGTATGCTGCCGAACCCGGTGTAATTAGCAAAGATAAGACTAAGATGACACCCACGGCTTTCATGCTAGCTACGATCGTTAAGGCAATCAGCAACATTAAACCAAAATTGAGTAAATTGATCGGCAATCCTGCTGCTTGTGCGCCTAAAGGATCGAAAGTGTAAAATAGTAATTCTTTATAAAGTAAACCAACTACAAATAATACGATCGCCGCAATTAAAGCTGTATTCCAAACTTCCTCAGGAGTTACTCCTAAAATATTGCCGAATAAAAAATGATTGAGATCGATTTTATTACTTTTTTGGATAATGGTAATTAGAGTAATCCCCAAAGCAAAGAAAGCAGAAAAAACTATTCCCATTGCTGCATCTTCTTTAATTGGCGATCGCGTCCTAATCCAAGCGATCGCCATCGTACTCACCACACCAGCAATAAAAGCACCAACAAATATATTCACATTCAGCATAAACGCGATCGCCAATCCCGGTAAAACCGAATGACCGATCGCATCTCCCAGCAAAGCTAAGCGCTGCACCATTAAATAGCTGCCAACTACCGCACAAATCAAACCAACCAAAACAGCGACGACTAGCGATCGCTGCATGAATCCATACTGCAATGGCTCAATTAAAGCATCTAACATAAGCAGGTTCGTATTAAGGACTTCAGTCCTTTCAAAAGCGTTAAAGTACTAATAATCCCCAAAATGGATGAGAAATATTTTTTTTTACCACAGATATCCACAGATAAACACAGATGAACACAGATGTAGTTCTACATTTATCATAAGGAGTACAAGTGATTAAAGATATTTTTACAACTTAATCAAATTTTTCATCTAGCTTATTTATGTTTCCGACAATAACGCTAGAAATATATCTGTGTTCATCTGTGTGCATCTGTGGACATCTGTGGTAAAAAATAATCTCAATCCACTTACCAACTAAGCAGCCTTTTCTTCAAAAAATACCACTCTCCCGCCATAAGCGCGATACAGATTTTCCTGAGTTAAAACCTGTTGGCGAGAACCAGCAGCAATTAAATCTGTATTTAATAAAATCAAATCATCAAAATGAGCGATCGACTCTCCCAAGTCGTGATTAACCACCAAAACAGTTTTATCTTCATTAGCTAGTTCGCGGAAAATATCAAAAATAACTGCTTGGGTTTTTTGGTCGATTCCTGCAAAAGGTTCGTCGAAACAAAAAATTTCTGCTTCTTGTGCTAACGCTCTGGCTAAAAATACCCGTTGTTGTTGTCCGCCAGATAATTGTCCGATCGGACGATCGCGAAATGCACTCATCCCCACTCTTTCTAGCGCATCTTGGACGATCCGCCGACTCACCGCCGAAAAACGCCGAAACCACCCGGTTTTTCTAACTCTTCCCATCATCACCACATCCCAGACAGTAGCGGGATAAGTCCAGTCAATTTGCGATCGCTGCGGTACGTAAGCAACCAACTCCCGCCGATCCATCAAAGCTTTCCCATCATATTCCACCGTACCGCTACTGACCGGAATTAACCCCAGCATCGCCTCGATCAGCGTACTCTTTCCCGCACCGTTTGGCCCAATAATGCCCGTCAGCCGCCCCGGATTCACCACCAAATTAACATCCCGCAGCGCCTCTACCGTGCGATACTGCACCGCCAAATCGCTGACTGTTATCGTTAAGCTATCTGCGAAAGGTATGTTTCTCAGCTGACATACCATTTTGCTCCAATCGGTATCTGCTGGCTCGATCGCTGTCTTCATACTTCGTTCCTATATTTTTGCTTTTCTTAAGCATAGTGTAAAAATGAAAGAATTATGAAAACATCTATAAAAGGACGCAATACTAAAGATAGGTAAAAGTGATTAGTCACCCACCAAACCACAGAAACCGATGGCCGATCGCAGCAATATTTATTACCCTCTGCATCAGCGCTTGTACTAGCATAACTTCGCAAAATAACAATTCTGCTGGTAATAACAAACCAAATGTAGTAGCAACCAGCACCATAATTGCCGACTTAACCGCAGAAGTCGGTGAAGAGGAAATCCAGCTAAAGAGTATTCTGCAACCGGGTGCAGATCCTCACATTTACGAACCGGTACCCGCCGATAGCGTAGCTTTGGAAAAAGCCAATCTCATTTTGTATAACGGGTATAATTTGGAACCGGGTTTAATTAAGTTAATGAACGCTGCTGGTATTAAGGCGCGGAAATTAGCCGTGGGAGAAAAGGCAAAACCTTTGCAAATGGAGAAAAGCAAAGGAGAAATCGTCCCAGATCCCCACGTATGGGGTGATGTAAAAAATGTCATTGAAATGGCAAACGCAATCCGAGATGCCTTAATTGAGTTATCGCCAGACGATCGAGAAAAGTTTACTCAAAATGCAGCGCAACTCATCAACGAATTAAAACAGTTAGATACTTGGATAAATCAACAAATTGCTACTATTCCACCCGAAAAGCGCAAACTAGTCACCAGTCACGATGCTTTTCAATATTATTCTCGTGCTTACAACATCCCCGTTACTGGTACTTTAATCGGGATCAGTACGGAAGAACAGCCCAGCGCTCAAACCGTGCGTCAACTGGTAGACTCGATTAAAACAACGGGCGTACCGGCTATTTTTGCCGAGACTACGATCAATCCTGCTTTGATTAAGACAGTTGCACAAGAAGCGGGAATAAAATTAGCACCACAGCAATTGTATTCCGATTCGATCGGTGCGCCCGGTAGCGATGGGGACTCTTATGTCAAGATGATGGTTGCGAATACAAGGGCGATCGTACAAGCCTTGGGGGGAAATTATACTCCTTTTCAACCAAAAGGCTGAATGAAGAATTAAGAAGTCAGGAGCCAAAATTCAGAATTATTCCGTGCAATTGAGAAATAATCATCGGATATAGCCAAATTTTTCTTTGTTTAAACTTCTAAATTCCGACTTATACTAAATTCTGACTCCTGAATTCTGACTCGGAGACTTCTTTTCATCGAAAAATCAGGATTCGGGTTAAAACTGTTAAAGTCTTTTAAAAGAACAATAGCAGGAGTGACGAATCATGTGCGTCCAATGTGTAGTGTACTCAACCCTCATGATGTTCATGCCAGCGCCACAACCAGTTAACGTAGCGCAAGTTAACGCTCCAGAGGCAGCAGTATACAGCCAGATTAACACCAGCAAGGTGGCCAGTGACACGCAAAATGCGATCGCCGAAATGCTCAAACAACTGCCAAAAACTTCTGATATGAGCTTTTTACGAGTAGAACTAAATTCTCTGTACGCACAATTGGCTACAGTAAAAAACGATGGAGAAGCTCAAACATTAATCGATACTACCTTGCGTTCTATCTCCGAGCGCTTGAAAGAGCAACCGAATTACGAGCAAATCAATCAGAGGCTCATGGGTATGTTAGAAGTAAAAGAAGATGAACCATCGACCAAGAGTTTGGTACAGAAAATTTGGCAAAATAAATCTTTCCAGGGAAAATCTTTCAAAACTCAAGGTAAAACGGTTGGCTGGTTACATTAAGTAAACCTTAAAACTTCAATTAGCCGATCGAAAATCTGCCAATTTTAATAGGCGATCTAGAGTGACCATCTCGCGATCGCCCGATCTTTTTATTAAAATTTAGGAAATTACTTTTATATCAATTACACTTGATACTACTATACATCTAACTGGAAAAGGGAAGAGGGAAAGAGAAATCACCATACGTAGCAAATTTTTAGGAAAACGATATTAGATATTTACGTTCATCTGCGGTGATTTTGGTTAATCCCAAATCTAAAATCTAAAATCTAAAATCGATGAACTCTCAACAAAGACCAATTGGTGTAGATTTATTTGCAGGTGCGGGTGGCATGAGCCTTGGCTTTGAACAAGCCGGGTTTGACGTGATCGCTGCGGTAGAATTAGACCCAATTCATTGTGCTACCCACCAATATAATTTTCCCTTTTGGTCTATTTTATGCCGCAGTGTTTTAGATATTACTGGTGAAGAAATTAGAGCGGTTTCTGGAATTGGCTCTCGCGAAATAGATGTAGTCTTTGGCGGTTCTCCTTGTCAGGGATTTTCTCTGATGGGAAAACGTAGCTTAGAAGATGAACGTAACGCTTTAGTCGCTCATTTTCATCGATTAGTTATCGAACTTCAATCAAAATTTTTTGTATTTGAAAACGTACCAGGACTGACCATTGGCAACCATAAACAATTTTTGCAAGAATTAATCGATCGTTTTAGAGAAAATGGATACGAAGTAGAAGAAAATTACCGGGTTCTCAACGCTGCTAACTACGGAGTACCGCAAAATCGCTCTCGCTTATTTCTCTTAGGATGTCGCAAAGGTTTTTCCCTTCCCCGATATCCTGAACCAATTACTGCTATTTCGCATTATCGAACAAAAAAGAAACCCCGTTCATCATCTTCTCTGCTACCAGTAGCAACTGTTTGGGATGCCATAGGAGATTTACCTGAAATAGAAAATTACCCGGAATTATTTAAGACGGATTCGGTTTTGACATATTATGGTAAACCGAGTTTATACGCTGCTAAACTGCGCGGTATCATCGCAGTAGATAAAGATTATTCTTATCCCAGAGAGTTTGACCCGACAATACTTACTGCCAGCTTGCGGACGAATCACAATCTGGAATCCATTCAAAGATTTGCTGAAACAGAACCGGGAAAAATTGAAAAAATCAGTCACTTTTATAAATTAAAACCCACTGGAATTTGTAACACCTTAAGAGCGGGAACTGCTAGCAATCGAGGTGCTTTTACTTCCCCCCGTCCCATTCATCCCTATAAACCCCGATGTATCACTGTAAGAGAAGCTGCTCGACTTCATTCTTATCCAGATTGGTTTAGATTTCACGTTACGAAATGGCACGGATTTCGGCAAGTTGGTAATTCCGTTCCACCTTTATTGGCCAAAGCCATTGCCTCAGAAATTATGCGTGCTTTGGGATTATTTCCTATTAAACCTATTGATAGGAAACCTTTGGGGAAAAAAGAATTATTAGAATTAACTATGTTGCACGCGGCTCAATTTTATGGTGTAGATCCCCATGTAATTGAGCCGAGAAAAAGGAATAATTTTAGGTTGACTGAAATGGTAGATAGAGAAGAGGGAGTAGGGGCTAGGGACTAATACCACTTCACTTAAACGCTGTCACTTTTAATTTTGGCAGGGGGAAAGATTTGTGACAAGGTTAAAGTGAATAGGTATGATTCGTTTTCATTACTGCGATCGCAAATGCCCCTTTTTCCTGGGAAATCTAACGAATATCACTGAACGTAGGAAGAGACATCTTCACCGCACTTATCCGCTAAGTAAGAAAGCGCGCGGAAACGCAAACCTACTAATTGCTCGTAAAGCGGATTTAGTTTACATAGGGGTGGAATATGTACCACTTTGCGATCGAATAACTTCACATCTCTTTCAAACGGACATTGAGACGGAATCATTTTGCACAAGAAACGCGCCACTGTAGGATCGTGAACATCCAATCCATCCAGCCAATGACGCACTGGTGACAAAGGATCGGGTAAATTTTTCGAGTGGCGTTCCCTCCCTAAAGCAGCTTGTCGAGTAGCTGACGCCTCCCCGTTCTCTTCATAAAGAGTATGGCGTAAAGCCTCTAATATCTCGTCCTTTTCTCCTAAAGCTTGGCAAAACTGGTGTAACAGTTCATCCTCGCTACTAGAATAAACCCCATCTGCCACTGCCACCATCACCGCAGTTCGCAGAAAATTTTCTGCCGCATCAGTTCCTTTTCCCAAAACTGCCGCTAACTCTTCCGGCGTAATTTCTCCCAGAGACCCCAACTCATCTTGCGGTGCGAGTTCGCTTTGAGTTAAAGAAGCAATTAATGCTTGTTCGTCCTCATCAAAGTTACCATCAGCCCAAGCCAGAGTCAGCAGACCGCGCAGCCAAGCCGTAATTTGTTCGCTGGTATAAGGAGAAGATAAAGCCTGAGATTGAGTTTTTTGGTTTGTCATGGTTACCAAATCGGCTAATTGAAGACAATTTACCTATATTCTTTAATAATGAACCAAAAATTAACTCGGGTCACTCGATCGATCGACTCAACTGAAAACTAGCTATTGCTCGATCTAAAACTTAAAATCTAAAATCGAATGATTTGTTCGTGCAGGAATCATAGCTTGTGACCCCCTCGGAATTTGGACTGTTTCTCATTTCAGTATTGACCAGCGTAGCCGGACAATTTTTTTTGAAAGCAGGAGCGTTAAAGTTAGGCAAAGTCAATGCTACTAACTTGTTCAGCCATATGTTGGGTATTTTGATTACCCCGGAACTCTTAATTGGCTTAACTTGTTATGGCTTAGGAGCTTGTGCCTACATTTTACTGCTGACGCGAGTTAAGCTGAGTATTGCTGGCCCAGCAGTAGCATTGGTCTATGTTTTTTCTTTATTGATTGCCTACTTTCTATTTCGGGAACCAATTCCATTAAGCCGAGTTGTGGGCTTGGG
Source organism: Leptolyngbyaceae cyanobacterium (assembly GCA_036703985.1). Taxonomy (GTDB): domain Bacteria; phylum Cyanobacteriota; class Cyanobacteriia; order Cyanobacteriales; family Aerosakkonemataceae; genus DATNQN01. The sequence goes on along the minus strand of DATNQN010000137.1, from coordinate 5,678 downwards.
TTTAATTATTTGCGGTGTGGTTTTAGTCCTCTGGAAAAAATAAAAACTAAAAATAACAGCCTGGTTATTCATTTTTAATTTTTATTTTTTATTACTCAAAGGGGACAACCAACTATTTCGCGGGAAAGTTACCAAGTTAATTTAGTTATCTTGTTTCCCTTTCCCTTTCTTTTCCCTACAGCCGTTTGCACAAAATCCAGCGTAATTCCATTGGTGGCTTACCATTGACGATCGGGAATAAATCTCTGCCCGTAGACCAATTGACGAACCAGCCGGTAGGAGGCCACGCCTCTGGAGGCAGGTGTTTTTGTTCGTATTCGATTACCGATTCATCAGAAATTATCTCTAGAGGTAAACCTTCCATTGCAGATGCGAGGTCTGCTTTGGTGAATAGACAAGACCAGGCGATTTCCGACATTTCTCGCACGACTTGTTCTGGATTGTATCCGTCTACAGTTAAGAAAATATTGAATAGCAGCAAGCCACCCGATCGAATCACGTCGCACATTTTAGCCAGCAAAAGCCGGAGTTGATCGGCATCGCGAAAATGAGAAGTTACTTCCGAAACAAAAGCGAATTTGTAATGTGCCGGTCGCATCCGTACCATCGGATCGAGGATATTACCTTCGGTGACTACGATCGGTAAACCTTCTGCTTGGACGACCGATTGCATTTGTTGGACAAAAGCCGGGGTTAATTCGATCGCGTGAACTAAATAACCGAGTCTTCCGATCGGTAAAGTATTGCGTCCCGTCCCCGCACCTACATCCAAAACAGGCGTCTTTCCAGGTTCTTCACCCATCTCAGCCAGTACAGCCATTACTTTGGCGTCTGGATGAGAGCCAAACAAAGGCGGTTTGCGCGTTTCCACCCAGTTTTTATACTGATCTGCTACCGTGGAAACTGCCGTTGTCAGATTACAGGTTAAACCTACATTGGGTGGTTTAGCTGGCTCGTATTTTAGTACTACGCTAGAATGCGGCGAAGTGCGAAAACCTTCCTCGAGTCTTTTACCGAGAACTTGACGCAACTGATCGAGTTCTTCTTGAGAGAAAGCTCTGCCAAGCGTCTCGAACAGTACCTTTAGTCGCTGTACGTAATTATCTAACATCGACGGTACGCAAGGCATTACCAACTCACCACGGGGAAAAATGCGGGTGTTGAGCTTGTTGAGGATGACTTGCTGTAGTACAGCTGGGTCTGTCACTAAGGGCAGTTGTTCTGTTGTTGCTGGTTTATCTTGAGAAGCGACCAAGTTGCTAGTCTCCGTTGCTTGAGATCTGTTGGATTGATTTTAGATTTTAACCAATCGATGTGATTAGCCCCACAGTATAACCCTTGATTTGGCAAAACCGCTCTTTTTCTGGTCATTAAAGGTGATAACTGCAAAAAACGTACCTGTATTGCTTAAAAGAACGATCGCATCCGTAAAGTCGTCTATTTTGGCCAACTAGTAAACGATCTGATTAAATAAAACCAATTTAATTGCTATTTAATTTTCAGATAAATTTAACAATGACCCCAGGTAAAGACAGATAAAATATCTTGGGTATTAATTATTCAATCTAAAATCTAAAATCTAAAATCTAAAATCGAATGACTGAAATTCCTTTTATTGTCTCTCCCCGATGGCTGTCCGAACACCTAAACGATCCGCAAGTGGTAATTGTGGACTGTCGCTTTTCCTTGGCAGATGTAGAATTAGGACAGCGACAATATCAGACTAGTCATATTTTAGGCGCTCATTATCTCGATCTCAACCGCGACTTGGCTTCGCCAGTAGGTAAACATGGCGGACGACATCCTTTACCAGATACCGCAGAGTTGGCGGAAAAGTTAGCGTCTATCGGGATCGATTCCCAAGAAACTTTAGTAGTCGGTTACGATGACTCTCGTTTTGCTTTTGCTTCCCGCTTGTGGTGGTTGCTGCGCTATTTGGGACACGATCGGGTAGCGTTGCTCGATGGTGGTTGGAAAGGTTGGGTATCGGGGGGTTATCCGGTTACGGATGCCGTACCGACTGCTAAACCTGGCAAGTTCGTACCAGAAGCGCGATCGCATATGGTAGTAGATATCGACACCGTGAAAGCTCGCAAAGATTTGCCACAAGTGGTATTAGTAGATTCGCGGGAACCAGAACGCTATCGCGGCGAAAGAGAACCGATCGATCCGATCGCGGGCTCGATTCCCGGTGCCGTCAACTATCCCTGGCAAGAAGTCACTGACGATTCTGGTATAGTGCGATCGCCAGCCGAACAACAGCAACGTTGGTCAGATGTCAAAAATGCCGAAGAAATCATGGTTTATTGCGGTTCGGGCGTCACCGCTTGCGTGAACTTACTATCCTTAGAAATAGCCGGCATTCCCTCCGCAAAATTATACCCAGGTAGCTGGAGTGATTGGTGTTCTTATTTAGTTTGAATATTCACAGTCATCGCTCATTAGTTATTAACGTAAGTTGCTAGTTAAAACCGATCCCCCCTAACCCCAGGGCTAATTCGTTGTGATGATAGAAAATTATTTTGGATAAATCTCTCTATGGAAAAGTGGAAAAATTCGGTAAATTCCTCCCCCCTGCTCCCCTGCTCCCCTGCTCCCCTGCTCCCCAAATTTTCTTTCGGTACAATGAATTAGCCCTGCCCTTAAAAAGGGGGAATTGTATCTTAAAGTCCCCTTTTTTCTAGCGAAGCGGCGCGTTAGCGCTCAGGATACGAGGGGGATCTAAAACGTCTAATCTCATAACTAGCAACTTACGTTATTAGTTATCAACTTTTCACCTAAATCGCGATCGCAAACAGCCAATGACCGATGACCGATGACCGATGACCGATGACAAATAACTAATCAAAAACTGCCCAATCTATACTGTAAGTAACGCTCAGGAAAAAGCCATCATAATTGATATTCCGATCTGTGGAACCTCCTAAAGTATAACCAGCATATAAATTGATCTGACTCTTTTGGGAAGTTTGATAATTCAAATGAGCTAGAAAACGTTGATACAAATCTTCGCGATCGCGCTTCGTATAATCCGAATAACTAAATTGATAATCCGCTCCCACTTGCAAATTATTCAGTAAATAATAATTCAAAGAAACCGAGAGATAATTCGCAATTCGACTGCGACTTTGCGGGTCTGCAAAACCAGCCCTAACATCGAAATAACTATCTAAAGCTAACTTCTTATTTAACCAATCGCGTCGCCCCAAACTCAAGTATACAAAATGTTCGTTTAAAAAGCGATCGCCATTACTTGCCCTAAAAAACAATTGATTAGTCCAACCAACTTCTCCATACATTTTAGAAGTAAGGCGTTGATAAACCCCCACCCTGGATCTCAGCAAATTATAATTAAAATCCGACTCATTTATATAACGAATCAAACTCCCATCTATCGAAGTAGTAAGATAAGTTGACGAACCAATCTTAGGTGCTGCCCAAAGAGTCAAACTAGGATAAAGCAAACTATCCTCAATCGGAGCTACCCCAGAAAATATATTGTTAGTATAAAAATAGCTAATTCGCGGTACAAAATGTAAAACTGGTTGACGCTGGCGAGGCACTTTTTTTTGCTCTCGCAGCCGTAATCTTCCTAATTCAGGATCTATTTCCGAATCAGATGGTTCTAACTGCTCTTGCTCTTCGGTCGATCCAGGCGTTGGCTGTCCTTCTTGTTGAGTTGGCTCTTCCGTTGGCTGCTGTCCCAAAAATAAACGATCGCTTAATTGGATGACTTGAGACTCGGCGGTGGGAACAAGAGGAATTGTCAAATTAGGCTGAGACAAATCTGCTGCTGAAAAGCTAACGCCAGGAGCAGAAATTGCTGGCGAAACTTGATTAACTAGGCGATCGCGATCGGATAACCCGCTCTCCGATTTAATTATATCTTCCGCTTCAGACAAAAAAGCATTTTTTTCTCTCAAATCCAGAACATCCGAACTAACTTGTCCTTCTGCAATATTTTCATGTGGTAACAACGCTTCTTGCCAACTAAGCGAAGATATTTTCCCATTAACTTGTCTGTTATTTTGGCGATTAAAAGCTCGATTAAATGAGAAATTATTAACAGAATATGAAAAATTAGTTGACTCGTTCGCAGTTGGTACTGTTGGTGGAATTACGTAGGCAGGAGAAACCTCTTTTTTTTGAGGTAGCGTACTAGCCACTGCGACACTTAATGCAATATTTAAGATAGCCGTACTACCAGAAATCAAACAAATCGATAATCCGAGATTTTTCCCAAATTGCCCTTCTAGCTTCGGACAGATAAGCAGTTTCAAACCTTTATCTCTCCAAACAGGATTGACCTTTTGCAGTAATCGCGATTCCCTAGAGTCCCGTTGCTGCCAAAAAGTTTTAATGCCTTTCACCACAGCCTTACCGCCAAAAGTTGCCACATTACACATTACATATTAAATCCTTAACACGAAGAGACATCTTTACGCCAAATTAACTAATTAAATTTATACGTCCGTAAATAACCAATAAATTAAAAAAACAGCTAATTATAGGCTTTTCATCCTCTTTAACTAGCTTTTACTACTTCCGGGTTCATCGCATACCAATTTAGGAGTACGACGCTTGAAACTAATTTTTGTACGATGGACATAAAGGTCACTTTTGAGCGGCTTTGGTATGGGTGAAATAATCCAAGGTTGGTAATCAATGTCTCGCAAATTAGTTTTGCTCCTGGGCCTAATTCTATGGAGCACAATGACACTACCTTTACCGAAAGAGGCTAATGCCCAGATACCTCTGACTAAAGCCATCATTCAGAGCTTACGTAACCTCGTGCGTTTAATACCACAAAACCAATCAGGTCGTACCGCTCGTGTATCCGATGCTATAAACCCTGGAGATGCCTTGGCTACAGGTCGGGAATCTCTAGCAGAATTACGCTTCAATGATGGTTCTTTAGCGCGAATTGGGGCGCAGGCAGTTTTTCAATTTTTGCCTAACACCCGAACTTTTAGTTTATCTAACGGTACAGCATTATTACTTATCCCACCTGGCAGGGGTATCACTGGCGTCACAACTCCTAATGCTAGAGCAGGAATTCGGGGTTCGGCTTTATTCGTCAGATATAATCCCGAAACCAACACCACTGTCGTGGGAGCTTTAACAGACAGCAATATAGAAGTTTTTAACCAAAACAGTTCCCAAAGGGAAGGACTGCGGGCAGGGCAACTTGCTGTTATTGTCAAAGACAAAATAGAACGCATATACAATTTCGATCTGAGAACCTTTTATGAAACTAGCGACCTAGTTAGGGGACTCAGCCTCAATCAACCGAGTGATAAAGCCAATACAGACGCCGCGATCGCAGATGTTCAATCGGAAACATCTACTGCTGTATCAGCACAAACACCGATCGCGGGTGAAGGCGTAATTGAAAACCCTTCTTTTATACAACTTCCCACTAATTCATCTAATTTGCCTAATGTTGGCGATCGCATTGATAATCGCCCAGAAATATCAGAACCAAATCCAAATTTTGGCATACAAAACAACCCTAATTTAAATAACGACCCAAGCTTACAAGTACCTCCACTTGAAGGAGGGCAAATTCTCGCCAATCCAGAAAACCCCCCGCCACCAGCACCACCACCACCCACGGTGGAAAACCCAGCACCACCAGCACCACCACCACCCACGGTGGAAAACCCAGCACCACCAGC
>DATNQN010000136.1 GCA_036703985.1 Leptolyngbyaceae cyanobacterium | reverse complement strand
TAAAAAATGCTTCACCGCCAGTAGGAACGGAAAACTCTCGAAAGCTATGGAAAAGGTTATTTCCGGCTCGATTACCATCATTTATCGTAAAGTTAAGACGATCGGTAGTTGTAACGTTGGTGGATAAAGTACCGTCAGGAGTAATTTGTCCGAGTGCTTCACTACTGTATGCCAAATACAACAGGGCTAAACTACTTGCTATCCAAACTGATTTCCTGATTTGAGGAGACAGTAGCGTTGGTAGATGTATCTGCAAATATGGCGTTGGCTGTGGCATGGAATCGATATCAACGTATGGGAAGATTATATGGCGATCGCACTCCCCAACCAATAAGAATCAACAAATTTTCACTACTACCCACTACCGCCAATTACCCACTAAAACATAAGGAGCCCAAAAATAGGGTAGCTTGTAGCGATCGCTTTTCAAAACAGCTAACTGAGCTTGTCTGAGTGCTTCTGCTTTAGTAACATCTAATTTAGCTAATTCTCGATAAAATTCTGTCATTAAAGTTGCAGTAGATTCATCGCTAACTTGCCATAAAGTTGCGATGGTGCTGCGTGCGCCTGCTCTCACTGCTACTCCCGCTAATCCTAAAGCAGCGCGACTATCTCCATCGGCTGTTTCGCAAGCGCTGAAAACTAGTAATTCGATCGGTTGGTTTTCCCCTTGTTCTCCTCTTCTTCTTAATAAATTATCTAATTCTTTCACGTTAATTTCCTCGTTCCAAGTGAGAATAAATGTTTTGTCAGCACTGGAACTAAATTGTCCGTGAGTGGCAATATGCACTACTGGAAAAGGCACTGCATTGAGGGTTGCTTGGAAGTTTGTGTCGGTAAATTCTTGATTCAACAAAATTTCTGATGTAGATACTTGAATTTTAATATTTTCTAATTCTCGCTCTACATTAGGAAGTTCGTTGAATCCTTGACGCGCTTCCGACAATCCAACAGCTAAAGCTTTAAATTCTTGAGTTTTTAAAGGTTTAGGTGGTAATAACTGTAATCCGGGAGTGAGAGCAATACTGTATTTTTCAATTAAATATTTTTGTCCGTCGTGCAAAGCTGCCATCGGAATGTTGCGTAATAAACCATCAAGAACAAACACTAATGTTTGCACTTTGGCATTTTTCATTTCTGTTTCTGCTGGACGGATAATCCAATCATATATTTGTTGAGAACTCCTCAAAACCAGCTGATTGTTTCCAGCAATTCTGCCAATATCTTGTTGCACTTCATTTAGTAAAGTGACGATTTCATTTTCTGATTTAAGCGTAGCATAATAATGCAAAGGTTCATTGGGTAATGCTAAGATTACCGCTAATTTTTGTGGTAAGATAATTGGATAAATTACGGCGGCTGTGGTATCTACTCGGTCGATTTGAATCGGTTTTGCATCGAGGCAAGCTTCTTGGAAAAAGTTGTCTAATTCTGCTAATTGGAGAGATTCGATTACTAAACGAGCTTGTTTTAAATTGTCTTGGTTGAGATCTCTCCCTGCCTCTCTTACCCCCCCAGTCTCCCTTATTAAGGGGGGAGTATCTAATAGTAAATCTACTAATTCTCGATAAACTGGTTCTACGCTTTCCCGAAAAGAAAACTGCACGTCTGCATTATCGGAATTGATCGCAACTAAGTCGCTACGTAGGGATTTGACGGTTTCTACTGCTGTGGTGTAAGCTGCGATCGCCTTTTTATTTTCTCCCATTTGTTTCAGGAGTCTTCCTAACTGCCATTGCCATTTATAAACAATATCGGAGGCGTTGATTGATTGAGCTAAAATAAGGGCTTTTTGCGTAACTTTTTCCGCATATTTATATTGTTTATTTAGTTCGTAAAGTCTGCCCAAACTACCTAAAGCATAAGATTCGGATTGGGCATCTTTTAAGATTTTGGCTTGTTCGATCGCTTTGGCTAAGATTTGGGCAATATCATTATTGATTTGAAATTGGCCATTCTTTGATGAAGCTCGATCGACTAATGACAATTTCATCAAAGTTTGGGCTAGGTTAACTCGATTGTAAATAGCAGAACGGCTGGCGGGGAGTTGGTTTAATTGGATTTGCGATCGCAATTTTTCTGCTGTATCAAATTGCTGATTTTCTACTAACAAATTAAGTTGATTTAGTTGGGCTTGCACTTGCAGTTCTGGCAATTTCGATGCGGATGCTGATTTTTGATAATAATTGATGGCATTTTGGGTTTCGGTTTTCCCTGTTTCGAGGTCATCTAATTCAATTGCTCTTTTGGCCAAAGCATTAGCGGTATTGCCTAAACTGAACTGCACGGCAGCAATTGTGGCGGGATATCGCAATTCTTCGGCTATTTGCAAGCTTTGTTGTAATAATTGACGGGATTTTTCTAATTCTCCGATCGCACGCATCGCATTACCTAAACTGTGCAATCCCGTGGCTTTCAAGGTTGATTTTTCTTGATTTTGCAGATAAGTTTCTACTTCTTCTAAAGTTTTCTTAGCCCGACGATACAAACCCAAGTATTGCATGGCTTGGGCTTGATTGATTTGACTACCGACTAATCCTTCTGTATCTTTAATTTGTTGATAAATATCCGCCGCTTTTTCCCAACTGATTAAAGCATCTTCCGATTTTCCTAAAGCTAATTGTAAATGACCTTGGGTACTAAAAGCTTGGGCTAAAATCGATAATTTATTTTGATGATTACTGCTATTTTCTTTTGATTGTAATAGTGATAAACTATAGGAAATTGCCTGTTGAGCCTCTGACCATTTTCCTAGATATTGATAAGCAACTGAGAGTAAGTTATAAGCTTGTGCTTGATTTAGTCGATCGCCAGATGCTTGCAAGGCAGAAACCGCTTGTTGCCAAACTTCTGCCGCTTGGGAATATTGTTCGGATTGAAAAAGTTCTCTTCCTTGTTGCAGTAGTTGTTGGGAATTGGCGATTAGCAATTGGGAATGGGGAATAGATTCTTTATGATTAGGGATGGAGAATTCTGCTTTTTCCGGGAAAGCGAAGGAGACAGAGGCGCTCAAACAAGCGGCGAGGAAGGCGAGGGCCATTCGGATCGGCCACTTTTTAGTTAGTCGGGAATATGGAAATTTGACCTCTCCCCCGTCCCCTCTCCTGGGAGGAAAGGGGTGTGATACTCCCCCCTTACCAATCCCCCCTGTCCCCCTTAAAAAGGGGAGTTGGCAAGGGGGGTTAGGTCTGTCTTTTTTAGCGAGAGAAAATTGGCTAAAAAATGCGATCGGATTTCTCAAAAATCTTTTAAGTGACATTTGGCGCACCAATTTTTAGAAGTCAGAATTCAAGAACACACTGGTCTTCAAATCCCCAGCTATTAGCTGAAGTCCACTTCAGTGGACTGAAAGTTTTTCATTAGTCCTCTTGAGAGGACTTTCGTTATTAGCAGGAGAATTGATTCCCCTGCTGGTGATAACATCAAGTGAACAATTCATCATCACTGCACGCCACATTCCTGCGATAAAAATCCCGCATCAGTTGGCGTTGCAGTGGAAGCTTGTGCTACTAAGATCACTTCTCCTTTCCCATTAGTTACCCATCCCTGCGCTTCCACAATTTGGTAATTGGCATTTCTGAGTTGAATATTTCCTAGTTTTTGAATGCCAGCATAACCGAAGGCAAAACCTTTATCTGTAGGTGTAAGAGTTACATTTCCTTCTGCGACGCTTCCCAATTCAATCCGTCCTCCTGGTGTGGTCGGTACGAGATTTCCGTTTAATATTTAAATAGGATCGCTATATCCGTATAATACAGAGGTCTAATGATTCGGCGATCGCATTTGATACCCAGCCAATTGAATAGCTGACTAAACGGTTTCTAAAAGTGCTGACTCAATTTGGATTTTCTCTAAAGCGCGACCGATCGCAACCAGTCGCGTTTCGCGAAGTTCGTTAGGTTGCCAAGGACGATCGTAAAAATATTCTATGCGATCGCCTACTCCCTGCAACACCAACCGCATAGATTTATTGGGAACTGCCACAAATCCTTTAATTCGATAAATTTCCCATTCTTTGATTAGATTTTGCAACTTATCCACCAATATTTGTGGCTCAAAAGCCTTATCTAAAAGAAAGTGAACCGAGTTAATTTGGTCATCGTGTTCGTGGTCTTCTTCCTCATCATGATGGCTGGGACGGCTATCTAAATTATCTTCTACAGAGGCATTAAATCCTAACAACAATTCTGGACTAATATCTCCTTGTTGGCAGGGAACAATTTTCACAGCAGGCGGTAATTGCTGTTTCAGCCAATCCTCAACCTGATTTTTGGTTTCCCCGTCTACTCGATCGACTTTGCTCAACAAAACCAAATCAGCACAAGCTAATTGATCTTCAAAAAGTTCTTCGATTGGTGTTTCGTGATCTAAATTGGGATCGGCTTGTCGTTGAGCATTTAAAGCGGTGAGGTCGCTAGCAAGAGTACCGATTGATACGGCTTCGCAGTCTACGACCGTTATTACACCATCTACGGTAGCACCAGTGCGAATTTCCGGCCACCGAAATGCTTGAATTAATGGTTTTGGTAAAGCTAATCCAGAAGTTTCAATTAGTATGCAATCTAATTTGTCTTTGCGGCGTAAAAGTTTTTGCATAGTAGGAAGAAATTCTTCTTGTACGGTGCAGCAAAGACAACCATTTGTGAGTTCTACAATATTGTCGGCTGCATTGTCTTCCTCATCGCAAACTTGACAGGAACGCAGCAATTCTCCATCAATTCCCAATTCACCAAATTCGTTGACTAAAACTGCTATGCGACGGCCTTGATTATTTTGTAGCATTTGGCGAATTAAAGTGGTTTTGCCGCTACCAAGAAAGCCAGTAATCACAGTCACGGGTATTTTGCCAGCCATAATTAAGTCCTAAATTGAAATAAGAAGTCAGAATTCCGGAGTCAGGAGTGAAAACGTACTGAATACTTCATCTAAAATTGATTGGTTGGTGGAATTTTAGCTAATATGCCTTTTTTTAATGGTTCTGGTCGTTCCGACCAAGGAAGGGAACCATCGGGTTTAGCATAGTATTGAGCGGCACATTCTAGTACGGCGGCGGCGCTATTTTCAGCGGGTAAATTGCCAAATAAATAAGTGTATTTTCCTGGTGCGACGAACGATACCGTACATGAGTTGCTACAAGCACTCATACAGCTAACTTCTTGAATTGAGAAATTATCTCTTAATTGCCAATTTTGGTGAAGTTGGTTGAGGTTTTCTAGGAGTTGTTGACCGCCGCTTTTACCTTGAGGTTTACCATCTTGCCAAATGGTGGCGCAAGTTTTGCAAACAAACAAAATGTGTTGTTGCGTTTTCATTTTGGATTGAATTGGGAGAAAAAGTAGTTGCAAAAAATATAGTTTGTAGTAAGGACTTTAGTACTTAAATAGGACTGAAGTTCTCACTACAAAATAAATATGGATAATTGACTATCCGATTAATGAAGCGGTTAGAAAACTAATGCCTATTGCGGAAATTACCAATCCAGCTAGTCGGAGGGGAGAAATGGGTTGATGAGCAAATTTTTTAGTGACAAAGATACCAATGAATAGCGCTAGCAAAGCAATCAGATATTGGATGATGCTGAAGCCTAACAAGTATGCAAATAGGGGTGTCATTCGAGCGCCGACAATGGCTTCACCGTAAGCATAACCGTGAAATAAACCCGCGAAAGCAGCTAATGCTGCTATTAGCTTGACATTTTGACGTTTTTGCGAAATTAGCATGATGCCTAAGGCAATGACAGAAGTGGCGATCGCAATTTCTGCTCCCGGTAAGTCAAGGTTGAGTAAGTGAAGCCCGGTGCCTGCCAGTGCGGTTAAAATAAATCCGGCGGGAATCAAAGCCGCTCTTGGCAATCCCACAGCTAGTAACCCGACAGCCACGATAAAGGCGAAATGATCCAAGCCGATCAACGGGTGAGCCAGTCCAGATAAGAATCCTTCAAAGAAATTGGCGGGTGTTCTGTTACCGAAGGCGTGGTGAGCCATCACGGGAGTAGTCATGCTCAAGAGCGCTCCCGCTCCCAATCCTGTAATCGCGATCGGGTTAAAACCCCGTTTGCGTTTGGCGATCGGTCTTTTTGATTGAAATGGAACAATGGATAAAGAGAATTTGGACATTTCTGTACCTCGCAGAGCGATCCATTATAGTTGTTTGTCGGTGGGCATCCTGACTTAGAGATGATAAATCTTCATCTCATTACAGTTGCGGGACAGCGACGGACTTGCACCGTTCTTTCCCCGTTACCTTTGGCGGCTGCTCCCCGCCAAAACCGACTTGGCTTCGGTATTCTATCAAATATGGTGAGCCTGTAGGGAGAAAATCAATTTTTTAGGGAAAAGGAGTTAAGTTAATAGCTCAACTCACATCTTGCACCATTCTCAACAAGACCTGAGTCAAGCAACTGATAATGGAGCGATGAATTTGCTGCCGTTTAGGATAAAGTTATGTTCGCTGCGTTGCTCGGTACTTGAAAAAAGCGCTTCATGTAAACTACCCTGCCTTGCTTGCGCTGAAGGCAGGGCTTTCAGCAGTCCTCAAGATAACATCTTGCAATGAGCAAGTCATTATCTCGGAACCTCTAGGGTTGTTTACAAGAACCCCCAAAGTTTTTATATTCCTAGCTCCGTTCAAATCAGCATCAATTTGTAACTGGCAATTCAGGTTTATGCAGCTAAAATTCTTACCCTTTCTATCGCTAATCACATGACAACAAGAACAAGTTTTACTTGTATACCGAGGGTCAACAAATACTATTTTTACCCCAAATTTTACGCCTTTATATTCCAAAAACTGACGCAATTGATAAAAGCTCCAAGAGTTAGAAAGTCGCCTTTCTCTCTTGGAACGAGGGAGTTCATTTGTTCGCTCTCGTATGCCAGTTAAATCTTCTAGTGCAATAACTTGTTTGTTGCTTCTCGCTTGATTAACTAAACGGTAGCTGATTGTATGATTAAGCCAAGCTTGAAACCGTCTTTCGCGCCCACTCAACCGTTTCAAGATCTGCTTCGTCCTTTCCCTTCTTTTAGAAATTTTCTGCTGCGTAGGTATTGCGTCCTCGTGCTTTTGCTTGATAGAGAGATCGATCGGCGACACCGATCAGTCGATCGGGAGAGGATTGATAGTCTTCTGGAATGGTGGTGGCGACGCCCAAACTGAGGGTGATATATTGGCTGACTAGAGATTGAGGATGGTTGATTCTCAGGTCTGTGATTTGGGAGCGGATTTGCTCGGCTACGTGAATTGCACCTGCGAAGGGAGTATTGGGCAGAATGACGGCGAATTCTTCACCGCCATAACGGGCGACTAAATCAGCTGGGCGTTTGACGGCTTGGCGAATGCCGTTAGCGACTTGCTGTAAACAAAAGTCTCCTGCTAAGTGTCCGTAGGCATCGTTGTAAGCTTTGAAAAAGTCTACATCGCAGAGAATGAGGGAGATCGGTTGCTTTTCTCTGAGCAAGCGTCGCCACTCTGAATTGAGGTATTCGTCAAAGCGGCGACGGTTGGCTAGTTGGGTTAATCCGTCTAAAGATGCTAGTTGAACTAGTTGCTGGTTGGCGGCTAATAATTGTTGATATAGTTCTCCTTGTTGGATGGCGATCGCAACTTGTGTTGCCAATTGCTTGAGCAGATCGATTTCCCAATCTTGCCACCGTCTTGCTCGCGAACATTGATGAGCGCCCAGCAGTCCCCAAAGGGGAGAAGTTGATTGAGCGGGTGTTAGCAATGAGGAGGAATTTAATGTATTGGATAAACCCGTTCCGGAATTGTCGCTTAATCCTACTTTCAGTTGTTCTGATGTAGTTCTATTTTCTTTGAGAATGGGAACTACTAAATTGGCTCTAACTTGGAAGGGAGATAATAAATCGATCCGGCATTGATTGATGTTGGAAGTATAAATATCTTCGATCGCTTCGGTGCGTCCTCGTTCGTAACGTTCTAAATAATTTTCCTTAAAGCAGAGGTCTTGAACTACCGTTCCCAAGATGGGAACCCAGCCAGGGCCAACGGATTCTACTGCTACTACTCCACTCCAGTCAGGCTGAAAGCGATAAACGATCACCCGATCGCAAGCTAGAAACTGGCGTACTTCTGCAACTGTGGTATTGAGAATAGTATCTATATCTAAAGATTGGCGAATGCGGAGGGCTATTTTGGCCATCAATCTTTCCCGTGACATCTGATGGCGCAGCGCTTCTTCCGCTTGTACTCGATTGGTGATATCCCGCAGGATAATCGTCCAAACCTTTTCATCTTTGACAACTAACTTGGAAATGGAAGCTTCGGCGGGGAATTCGCGACGATCTTTGCGACGCAGCCAAACGATCGGACGCCCTGCCTCGTTTTTGGTGCGATCGGCAGATTCGCATAAACTGACGATATGCTGGCGATGGGCTTTCGTGAAGCCAGAAGGTAAGAGCATATCGATCGGTTGCTGTAAAACTTCCGCCGCACTGTAGCCGAACATTTTTTCTGCACCTTGATTGAAAAGTTCGACTTGCATTTGTTCGTCGATCGAAATAATGCCATCGTCAGCGATATTGAGAATTCCGGCCAAACGAGCTTCTGATAAACGTAATGCCGATTCTGTTTGCTGGCGTTCTTGAATTTCAATTTCCAATCGTTGATTCGTTTGTACTAGTTCTGTGGTTCTTTCTTCGATTACCCGTTGCAAAGCCGCGATCGAAGCATCGACTTCGATCGGATCGAGTGCTTGCAGCAAACTAGTTTGGGTGATCAATCCCAGCAGTTTTTCCCCTTCTTCCAAAACTACCAACCGCCGAATGCGGTGCTTTCGCATTAATTCGTGAGCGACGATCAAAGAATCCGTGGGGCGAATCGGTAAGAGGGGACTACTCATTACCATTTCGGCTTTCGTGTGCTGTAAATCTAATCCCAAGGCTCGAAATTGTACGATATCCCGCTCTGTGATAATTCCTACCGGTATTAAAGAAGCGAGGGGAAATTCTTCGCTGTTGTTGGCGGTTTGAGGAGCGGTCTGTGGCTCTTTTGCGATCACTATGCAACTCACGCGCTTTTGAGCCATTTTTTGAGTTATTTCCAAGACGGATGCACTTAAGGAAGCGTGAATTACTTCTGCGGTCATTACTTCCGAAACTCTTCTCAATCGCATCCAATCAGCGGGTTTTAATACTTCTCGAATACTTTGGTGGCTGATCGAACCGACCAGATTACCTTGGTCGTCTACAATCGGCAGATGGCGAAATAGGTGTTTGCGAAATAGTTTGAGCAGGTTTAAAGTATCGTGGGTTTGGGGTTCGATGATGCTAAAAGGTTGTTTGGTCATGACTTCGCCGATCGCCATCTGCTCTAAAGGTAAATTGGCTGCCGTGACTCGCACGACATCCCGCTCGGTGAAAATCCCCAACAGCTTGCCAAAAACTTTCCCTTCACCCTGCTGGGGAGCAACGATTAAAACGCAGCTGGATTTTGTCTGACTCATCAGGGCGATGGCCTGGGTAGCAGGTGTATCAGGCGTTACAGTCAGAGGATGTTGCTCGATCGCTTGAGGAAGCGCAAAGGGTAAAGAATTACGCATACACCAGAGAGTGTAGCGCGATCGATTTAGAAAGGTAAAACAAGAAAAAGTTTTTAAACTAAGTTATTAGTGCAGAGTGAGTAGTGGGGTTTTTCCCTCCGATCGATTTAATTACTTAATTAGTTTTGCTTATCAATTTAAGACCGCAAAAGCTTGTTTCGTGAGACAATTTCCTGAACGGTGCATCTTGTATGGAACTATAAAGAGTGATTCGGGTAGAAAATAACTGTAACTTTTTAACATGAACACACTCACTCATTTATTCAGGACACCTAGACGCAAAATCCTGAGCTTATTGCTAATTGCAGGTATTTTAATCGTTACTGCGATACCGGTTTGGGCGGGAGGAGCGCCCAGCCAAAGTCCGCGATCGGGGCAGAGCCAACAGCCTTATCTGGTAGTTACGGAGATGAGCGGTGAGGTATTTTACGAATATCAACCTGGTTTGAAAGCGCAAGAACGCCGTGCAAAAGTAGGCGATCGCTTAACTAAGTCGGGTGAGGGGATCAGAACTGGTAGCGGTTCTAGGGCTACCCTGGCAGTAGATAGAGGGATTGGTAGCACTCAACTTTCCGAAAATACCGATTTGCGAGTAAAAAATCTCAATACCTCTCGCAATGGAGCAACTAATACCCAGCTTGCCATGAATAGGGGTAGGGTACGTGCGAAAGTGCGATCGTTTAACAATCCGCGATCCAATTTTTCCATTCAAACACCGACGGGTGTAGCTGGAGTGCGGGGTACGGAATTTATCGTGATCGTTTTACCGAACGGCGAAACGCGAATCAGTACGTTAGATGGTGCAGTAGCCGTCAGCGCTCAAAACCAAACTCAAGAAGTGAGAAGCGGCTATTCTTCTACGATCGTTCCTGGTAATTCTCCCACACCCCCTGCCTTGACAAATGCTAATTTACGGGTCAGCTTAGAACTGTTACCCGCGCCAGATACCGGGAAAGTGCGGGTAAGCGGTGTAGTGAATCCGATCAATTCGGTTTCCTTGGACGAACAAATTTTAGATCTTGACACTTTTGGTCAGTTTAATACTGTAGTGTCACTTCCCGCTGATGGTCGTCTGAGGTTAATAGTTCGTAACCCGTTTGGAGAAGAACAACTGTATGAATTGATCGCACCGGGCGGCAATTAAATAACGAGGCAGAAGGCTTGAGGCGCAGCGGGAAAGATTAGGTCAGGGTATTAAAGTGAAAGTGAATAGATATCAAAATCTAAAATCCCAAATCTAAAATCGAATGACCTATTAGCAATTTTTGGTTTTTCATGGCAGCTAAAAGCTTGATTTGGCCGTTGAAGCGCTACTTTTGGGATCGCTCTCCTTGGGTGACGGGAACAGTAGCGACGCTGTTTTCTTTGGGAATGTGGTATTTGGGCGGTTGGGAACCCTTGGAAAGAGTGGGTTACAATGCTTTATTTAAAATTCGCGAATTCGGTCTTTTGCCTCAACAAGATTGGGATAGGAGAATTGCGGTAATTGCGATCGATGAAGCGAGTTTAAATAAGTACGGTCAATTTCCTTGGCAGCGCGATCTCTATATTCCCTTTTTGGAAGTTTTAACCAAATCTAACCCGGCTGCGATTGGTTTTGATATTAAATTTGTCGATCCCAGTCCTGAAGATGCCGAATTTGCCAAAGCAATCGAAGAAAACGGTACTGTCGTTTTACCAAGAGCTTGGGATGATAAAGGAAATGCTCTCGTTCCCGTACCCCAATTAAGCGAAGTTGCCACCAATCAAGGTCAGATTTCCCGTCAAGTTGACCGGGATGGTATCACTAGAAAAGCACCGATTTGGGTAAATGGCCCAGCGGATTCAATTGGTGGGCTTGGCTTAGCGATGATAGAGGTTTATAACCTATATCATCCCAATAATCCAGTTAATTTACCCCAGCCAATCAAAACCGAACCTTTGCAAAATGTCTGGATAAATTGGCCTGGTAAAGTAAAAGTTTCCTCTACCGATCCGCAACAAACATCTCCCAAAACATATTCTTTTGTAGCTGTGGCAGAAGGTAAAATTAATCCCAACGATCTGGCAGGAAAATTTATTTTAGTTGGCTTTACTGCTACTGCTTTGCAAGATCCCCTGCAAACACCTTACAATATAGAGCCACCTACTTCCGGCGTTTATTTTCATGCAGCAGTAATTGATAATTTATTGAATCAAAGATTACTACAAAAACTGCCGATCGGTGGGGAAATAGGCATAATTATTTTGCTTGGATCGACGGCAACTTGGCTGCTATTTAAGCGAGATTTACAAGGCAGAATAGCGATTATTCTTTTGTTACCTATTGCTTGGTTGGCGATCGCAGTAGGGGCTTTCACGTTTTATCAATGGTGGATTCCGATTGCTGCACCAATTGGCACTATTATGTTAGCTGGTGTTGGCGTACAACTGCGAGAACAATATGAAAAACAACAATTAATGAGCTTGTTTGAAAAGCACGTTGCTCCGGAAACAGCTAGCTTAATTTGGGAGCGGAAAGAAGAAATTATTGAAGATGGAAAACTGCAAGCGCAAGAACTGATCGCTACGGTTCTTTTTATGGATATTCGCAGTTTTACTACTATTTCCGAGCAATTGCAACCGAGACATTTACTAGGCTGGCTGAATCAATATTTGGATACCATGACTAACTGTATTATGGATCATGGTGGGGTAGTTGATAAATATATTGGCGATGCGATTATGGCAGTGTTCGGCGTACCTTTTCCGCGCACTAAACCAGAGGAAATTCAGCAGGATGCCATGAATGCGATCGCAGCTAGTCTCGCCATGCACGAACGCCTCAAACAGCTAAATCAGCGCTTAAAAGCGGCAGGTAAGCCGGAAATTCAGTTTGGGATCGGCATTCACACGGGATTGCTGATTGCCGGAAGCGTTGGGGGTTCTCGACGGCTCAATTACTCGGTTTTAGGAGATACCGTTAATATTGCCGCTCGTTTGGAAGCAATGAATAAAGAGTTGACGGCTGACAAACCTTATAAGATTTTACTCACCAATGAAACTTTTGATTATGTTAGCGATCGCTATCACGGTCAACAAGTAACAACCATTCAACTCAGAGGACGCAAACAAGACACGATGATTTACACTATTGTAGGGAAAAAGTAGTAATTTGTCATTAGTCATTGGTCATTGGTCATTTGTTTAAATGGAAAAAGATACAGAATTCAGTTTGAATTGTCCGATACCGATTCAGCAATATCCCAACATTTTGCTGGCGCATGGTGGCGGTGGTAAATTAATGCACCAGCTAATCGAAAAAATGTTTGTATCTACGTTTGGTACGCCTAAAAATATACAGCACGACGCAGCAGCGCTGACTCTCAGCGCCAATAAAATTGCTTTTACCACGGATTCTTATGTTGTCCGTCCCTTGTTTTTTCCCGGTGGTGATATCGGTTCTTTAGCAATTCACGGAACAGTTAACGATTTAGCAATGGCTGGTGCTAATCCCCTTTATCTTAGCGTTGGCTTTATTTTAGAAGAAGGACTGCCGATGGAAACCCTTTGGCAAGTCGTTCGATCGATGCAGCAAGCCGCAAAAATAGCCAACGTGCAAATTATCACGGGTGATACGAAAGTAGTTGATAAAGGTAAGGGAGACGGCATTTTTATTAATACTGCCGGTATCGGTATTATCGAACATTCTCAAACAATTTCTCCTCAGTCTGTTCAACCTGGCGATGTCTTGATATTGAACGGCGATATCGGTCGTCACGGCATTGCTATCATGGCAGTGAGAGAAGGATTGGAATTTGAAACTACCATTGAAAGTGATTCTGCACCCTTAGCAGATTTAGTGATGAAACTAATTGAATCTGGGGTAGAAATTCACTGTATGCGCGATTTAACTCGCGGTGGTTTAGCCAGCACTTTAAATGAAATTGCTTTAGCGAGAAATATTGGTATTTCCATAAATGAAAGCGCGATTCCCGTGCGAGAAGACGTGCAAGGTGCGTGCGAAATTCTCGGTTTCGATCCGCTTTACGTAGCCAATGAAGGACGATTTATTGCGTTTGTTCCTGCTTCATATATTGAGAAAGCTTTAACAGTAATGCGTTCCCATCCTTTAGGAAGTGAAGCGGCAGTTATTGGCAGAGTTACAGAAGATAATAGCAGTCTTGTTACGATGCAGAGTAAAATTGGTGCTACCCGCATTATTGATATGTTGAGTGGTGAACAATTACCGCGTATTTGTTAAGACACTCAGAAACCAGATTTCTTCAAGAAATCTGGTTTCTATCCTCACTATAAACTTAACGCTGCCTACAAAATTTCAGATTTTCTTCACCACCCACCATTCCATTAGAAATCCAACCTTCTACAGGAGTTCTCACTTCAACCCAATTCCGGTTATTCTCAGTAGTAATGTTAGGTGGAACATTAGAAATTTCTACTGTTTGTCCGTTTCTCAAACGTCTGAGAGAACGAGCGTTAATATTAGGTTGAGAACGAATGACTAAACCATTTCGATCGCGTGTTTGCACTCGTCGGCAGTAAACATCTTCCCAAGACAAGTATTTTTTAATTGCCGTCACTGTAATAGTGTGTTTAAATTGGTCATTTTCCCAACAGCCTACTTTTACTTCTCCCATTCCATATCGATCGATATTATCATTAACTCTAAACCAATAAGTTTCTGCCTTTTTCTTCTCTGTATTGTCAGTGCCAACTTCGCCAAAACAAGCATTCTCAAAATCCATCATCCCGCCTAAGTCCATATTGGAAAG
This sequence comes from Leptolyngbyaceae cyanobacterium, assembly GCA_036703985.1. Taxonomy (GTDB): domain Bacteria; phylum Cyanobacteriota; class Cyanobacteriia; order Cyanobacteriales; family Aerosakkonemataceae; genus DATNQN01. The sequence continues at coordinate 27,576 of DATNQN010000136.1, read as the reverse complement.
ACCGATCTCGAAATCGACATCATTGATTTTTGGCCAACGCTGCCACAAACTCCAGCCTGTCTCCGGTTGATTATTTATTCCATTGGGATCGCCAACATCGGCTTTGATAGGTAGTGAAAAAGATAGTAATAAGCAAGAAATCGCTCCTAGAAAAACAAATTGCTTCTTATTAATTAAATTCATTTAATTATTTTCTCTCTGAATCAATAACCTAAACAACAAGCTAATACTTGCCAATTTACTTAAGCACGAAATAATTCAGGAGCCAGAAATCAGGTCTCAATATTAATAAGCGGGTTCAAGTCTCCACTAAAGTAAAAATCTTGATTCTGAATCCTGAATTCTGACTTCTGGCTTCTGCTTCAATTACTAAAAGATTCTGATTTGGGTTGGTAACTGAAACCATAACTCAATGTTCTGGGTAATTGCACTCCCAAACCAATAGTAATTGTTGTTACGTACCCGACAAGTGCTAACCACAGAATATGATTATTGTGAAAATACCAAGCAGAAGTTGCTAAAGGAATAAACCCTAATACAAAGGCAATTAAAACCGTATTTCGCAAGGTTTTACCCTCCTTTAAGCCAATAAAATACCCTTCTAGCATGAAAGCAACAGCAGTTATTTCTAGTAAAGGTAATAGCCAAAACGTATAGTTAACGATCTGTTCGTTAACTTCAGCATGATTTGTTAATATTCCAAATATGGTGTCTGGGAAAAATATTGAAGCAGCAGCAAATATGAAAGCAATTGGTAAAGTGGTAAGGATAGAAACGATCAGTAGCGGAACTATATTTTCTTTAGATCCACTAGTTTTAAAATTTCCGGTCAGGGTTTGGGTGGTCATGCCGACGCCCTGAATAGTAAACTGACTTAATAATGCAATTTGCAGCAGCAAACCGTTTTGGGCAAGTGTGGTTGTTCCCATTACAGAACTTAGATTTGTAAAGATTGAGTATGTGGTAATTAGCACTAAAAATCTGATTAATATGTTCCATTTAAGTGCAATCGTCTCTTTCAATGCTGCCCACTCAAATACTTCTTGTAAAGCGGTTGGCAGTTCCTTCCATTCAATAGTGAAGCATACTCCAATTAAGCCAACTAATAAGGCTAAATACTGGCTGGCGGCGGTAGCTAATCCCGCGCCTGCACTTGCCCAACCCCATTTGAAAATCATCAGGTAGTCTAATAAGACGTTGGAACCATTTCCCATGATGGCAATTAGCAGTACTATAATATTCTTTTCTCGTCCTAAAAACCAACCAATCAGAACGAAGTTAAGTAAAACTGCTGGTGCGCCCCAAATTCGCCCGTAGAAATAGTCAACTCCGGAAGCTTCCACGTTGGGAGAACCGCTTAATATAGCAAATCCAATTTTTTGCAAAGGGTATTGCAATAATAGGAATATTAAGCCGAGAATTAATGCTATTAAACCGCTCCGCAATCCTGCTAGTAAGACGGCTTTTTGGTCATTGAGTCCAGCAGCTTGTGCTGTAATAGCATTGGTACTCGATCGCAAAAATTTGAGTACCCTATACATATAATCAAATAAAATCGAAGCTAGGATGACGCCAGCTAAATGTCGGATGTCTGCTAAATGCCCCAAGAAAGCCGTATCAACCAAACCAGCTAGCGGCACCATCATATTGGAAAGTACGCTGACAGAAGATAATCGATAGAAGCGGGGCAAGAAATTATACTGATTTGGCAGTGCAAAAGGCATTTCGATCAACCTTGAGAAAGTTTGCGTGCGATAATCCGTTACTGGATAGCTCTTTTGATTAAAACACTATTTTGCCAATAAATGTGAGTATTGTGTGTTACATTACTGAAAAATTAATATCCAAACTTAGACGATTACTTTTTGATTTCTACATTAACTCCCAATCTTCGGATATCTTCTAACATTTGATTTGGTTCTACTATATTTCCTTGCCACCAAAGACCGGGTTTTTTAATCGAACCATCTAGATATTGCAGCAGGCAAGCAACCACAGGAATAGCGGTCAATAAATAACCATTTTGATGTTCTAGTTGAACGCGCATGGTTTTAAATTGTTCGTTTTTCCAACCGCTTGCTTCTAGTAATAAAATCGTGCGATAAGGGGGTTGGCTAAAAGTGTTTAATCCCCAAACCATCATTTTTGCGATCGGGCCGATCGCAGTTTTGGGCCAAATATTTAAAGCAGGTATAGCCAGCGAAAAAACTACATAGTCCACAAACCAATTAAATCCAGCTATGTAAAATCCCATCTCTTTCAGCGAGCTAATTTCTGCTGGCAGAAAACGCATTTCTTCTAAAAGCATTGGAAAACAAGGTTGTTTACCAAATTCCGTCCCAAAATCAAAAATTTTTGTTTGCCAACCAATGTTTTGCCAGTCTCCATTTTGAAAAAATATAGTGGGAAAATGCTTTAATTCTGACAAAAATTCTGGCCAAGTAGCGTCTGAAAAAGATAGTTGCTGCCAGTTTTCTCTAATTAAGCCTGCCAAATTAGCTGTTTCCAAAGTGTCGAAGTAGGGAACGGCATAACGCACTAAAACGGAGGCAAGACCTGGATGAAAACCACCATCGGTGATAAAACAACAGTTAGCTTGTACGATATCGTCTTGCAAAGATTTGAGAATATCGTGTTTGCTAGCAGAAACTTGAATGTCTAGATAATCTATTTGGTGATGAATGGCTGCTTCTGCTACATTTTTTACATATTCGGAAGTACTAGAAGCAACAATCACAAAATCAGTTTTTGCAAAAGCGTTTTTCAAGTTGTTTGCGTCTGCTGCATCAACTTGTATGGCAAAAACGCGATCGCTATTGAATTGATGGTTTAATTTGTTGGCGAGAAATTTGGCTTTGGCTAAGTTTCTACCTGCTAAAATCAACTGAACTTCGGTTTCTTTGAGGAGTAAATCAGCAATTAGTTTTCCGGTGTTACCGTAACCACCCAGAATGAGAAATGTTTTACTCATTTGGTAATGACTCCTAAAGTGTATTTGATTGATTTGTTATGGATGGGGTATTTTTTTACCACAGATATCCACAGATAAACACAGATAAACACAGATGCAGATGAGATATTTTTGAGTGGGGTTTAAGTACTGACTTTACTTAGAATACTTTCCAGGTAAATGTGGTAAACTCCAAACCAGGTTTCTTCAAGAAACTGGGTTTCTATCCTGTAGTTCACGCAACTGGAATTTGCTGTAAGTTTGATTGCTGTCGATAACGATAATATGCGGCGCAAGCACCCTCTGAGGAAACCATCGGCGCACCTAGCGGATGTTCTGGGGTGCAACGAGTACCAAATGCCGGACATTCATGAGGTTTGTTGATTCCTTGCATGATTAAACCGCTAATACATTCTGTTTGTAGTAAGGACTTTAGTCCTTTCAATTCTGATGCAAATCGAATAGAAGCATCAAATTCAGCATATTTTTCTCTTAAACCAAAACCACTTTGGGGAATTTCACCGATTCCTCGCCACTCTCTCGGTACGATTTCAAATACTTCTTGAATTATTTGAATGGCTTTTTCGTTTCCGCTGCGACGAACGGAACGGCTATACTGATTTTCGACTTCGGCGCGGTTTTCTTCTAATTGTTTGAGGCACATATAAATGCCTTGTAAAACATCAACTGGTTCAAAACCGGTGACGACAATGGGAACGCGATATTTTTGGCTAATTGGTTCGTATTCGGTGTATCCCATGACGGTGCAAACGTGACCGGCGGCGAGAAATCCTTGTACGCGACAATTGGGTGAGGAAAGCAGTGCTTCCATTGCGGGAGGAACGAGGACGTGAGACACCAGCATGGAAAAGTTTTTAATATTTAATTGGCGTGCTTGATAAACTGCCATTGCGGTGGCTGGTGCGGTGGTTTCAAAACCAACTCCGAAGAATACTATTTGTTTATTGAGGTTTTCTTGAGCTATTTTGAGGCAGTCTAAGGGAGAATAAATAATGCGGATATCGCCGCCTGTTGCTTTTACTGCGAGTAAGTCTTTTTCGGTTCCCGGTACGCGCAACATATCGCCGAAGGAACAGAAGATAATGTTGGGGTGGGATGCAAGTGCGATCGCTTTATCGATCAATTCTATTGGCGTCACGCAAACCGGGCAACCAGGGCCGTGAATTAAGGTAATATCTTTGGGTAATAATTCATCTATTCCGTATTTAACTATAGAGTGGGTTTGCCCACCGCAAATTTCCATGATCGTCCAAGGTTTGGTAATCAGAGAACGGATTGCTTGAGCGTATTGTTGAGCTAGTTTGCCGTCGCGATATTCGTCAATAAATTTCATATTTTACCAAAAATATAGGGTCTAAAATATGTAGGGTGCGTTAGGCTTACCGTAACGCACCATAATTAGTTGGTTGCGATGCGTTACGCTTCGCTAACGCATCCTACAATTGCTACAAACCAGTTTAATCGATCGGTTTGTAATGAGGACTGAAGTCCTCAGAATTGTGATGCGTTACGCTGTGCTAACCCATCCTACAATCGATCAAGATGAAAATATACTATGAAGGGGACGATAAGTTTGCACGGATTTGAGATATTGAGCGCGTTCAAATGCTGACTCATCCGGACAGTTAATTTGACTCATGCTGCCAATCATTTGTTGTACGGAATGATAGTCATTTTGTTCCATCCATTCAACCATTTCGCGTTCGATAACGCGAATGTGGTCGATGCCGTGTCTTAACAGTACCGAACAAATCTGAGAAATCTTAGCACCAGCCATCAACATTTTAATTGCTTCGTTACCTTTGTGAACGCCGCTAGTTGCTGCTAGATCGAGGTTAAGACGACCGTATAATATGGCGATCCAACGCATTGGCAAGCGCATATCTTGAGGCGCACTTAAAATGATATTCGGGCGCACTTCTAATTCTTCGATATCGATGTCTGGTTGATAAAAACGGTTAAAACAAACTAGTGCATTTGCACCGGATTCTTGTAACCTTTTGGCCATATTTGCCATGTTGCTGAAGTAAGGACTTAGCTTGACGGCGACGGGAATTTTCACTTGCGATCGCACGGCGCAAACGATGTCAATATAGTTTTGTTCTACTTGTGCGCCAGACATTTCCATGTCGGTGGGAACGTTGTAAATATTTAATTCCAATCCATCTGCGCCAGCTTGTTCCATTTGTTTGGCGTATTCGATCCAACCGCCAACTGTCGTACCGTTTAAGCTGGCGAAGATGGGAATATTTACCATTTCTTTAGCTCTGCGGATATGATTTAAATATTCTTCCGTACCAACGTGAAAGATTTCAGGTTCGGGAAAATAAGTGAGGGCTTCTGGAAAACTCTCTGTACCGTATGTCAAGTGATGATGTAATTCGTAACGTTCTTTGCGAATTTGTTCTTCAAATAAAGAGTGCAAAACTACAGCACCCGCACCCGCATCTTCCATTCTTTTTACGTTGTCAATATTTTCCGTCAGGGGTGCGGCGGCAGAGGGAACTAATGGCGATCGCAGTGTCAATCCCATGTAAGTTGTTGTCAAATCCATTCTGGTTTCTCCTTGGTCACGTCAAATCAATTCAAAATTCAAAATTATCAATTCAAAATTAAAGACAATTAGTGGGGGCTTGTACCCAAAATTAATTCAAAATTTTCTTTTCTCTTCATTTTGAATCTTGAATTTTGAATTCAAAAAATGGTCAAGCAATTTCATATTTCACCTAAACCCATTTGACCTCGAAAACCCGTAAAAATTCGGCTGCCATCTTTGAGAATATGAATTTCCATTTGATCGGAAGCCCAAGTGATTTTGTCTTTAAAAATGGGATTAAAGACGTGAACTTTTTGATTTTTAGAAGATACTGGGGAATTAGGGGAATGGATTGCTAAAGATTCCACGTAAGGCCCATCAATTAAGATGTCGAGTTGTGTTAATAAATCTTTAGCGCCCGGTGGTGCATTTTCCCCTTGCAATTCTTTCAAAGTAAATCCGCTAAAAGACATCATACTAAGACCAGCAGCTTTTAATTTTTTGGCTAACAAAGCTAAGGCTGGTGCTTGCCAAAATGGTTCGCCGCCGGAGAAGGTAACGCCTTCGTTGCGGGGATTGCTTAAGATTTGATCGGCTAGTTCTTCAACTGAAATTAATTGATTAATTTCAAAAGGCCAAGATTGAGTATTAAAACAGCCGGGACATTCTCGTTTACATCCCTGTACCCAAACAACGGCGCGAACGCCAGGGCCATTTACTTCGGATTCATCGATGTAACCCATTATATTGAGATATCCAGATGGAATTATTGGTGGCGTTTCTTGTTTTACGGTTTGGTTTGTCATGGTTAAAGGGAAAGGGGAAAGGGGAAAGGTAAATGGGTAGTTTCTATTAACTACTACCCACTACCTATTACCTACTACCTACTACCTACTACCTACTACCTATTTAGTAACTGCTTTTTTCTCTTCCTCCTTACCTGTTTCAACTATTTCTTTGTCGTGACCGTTATGACCGTGATGACCGTTAGTTGTTTGGGGTTGTCGTGCGGCTAGATATTGATACATTGCCCAACGAGTATGCACGTCTTGTTCTGCTTCTTTGAGTAAGCGTTTTGCTTCTTCTGGTTTGCTTAATGTCAGCATCTTGAAGCGATTTTCTGCATACATATATTGTTCAAGAGGCATTTTGGGCGTGCGGCTATCTAGTTGCAGGGGATTCTTACCGTGACTTACCAAATCTGGGTTATAGCGATACAGTAACCAGCTACCAGACTCAACGGCGGCTTTTTGTTGCTGCATTCCGGTGGTCATGTTGATGCCGTGGGCGATGCAGTGGGAGTAGGCAATAATCAACGATGGGCCGTTGTAAGCTTCGGCTTCCAAAAAGGCTTTCAGGGTGTGTTCGTCTCTAGCACCCATTGCGACAGTTGCTACATAGACGTTCCCGTAAGTCATCGCCATCAGACCGAGGTCTTTCTTGGCAGCAGGCTTACCAGCGGCGGCAAATTTGGCAACTGCGCCCCGTGGGGTGGCTTTGGACATTTGACCGCCAGTGTTGGAATAAACACCAGTATCTAAAACGAGGATGTTAACGTTGCGACCGCTGGCGATTACGTGATCGAGTCCGCCATAACCGATATCGTAAGCCCAACCGTCACCGCCGATAATCCAAACGCTCTTTTTGACTAGATAATCTGCTAATACTTTGAGTTGGCGAACTTTGGATTTCAAAGTATTATCCAAGTCGCTATTTAGCAGTTCGTTAAGGCGTTGTTTTAAGGAGGCGATGCGATCGCGTTGTTCCCAAATATCAGATTCGTCTTTTTGTTCGGCATTTAGGATACTGGTAACCAGTGATTCGCCAATTTCTGTTGACAATTGAGATAGCAGTTCAACGGCAAATTGAGCTTGTTTATCCAGGGAAACGCGGAAACCTAAACCGAATTCAGCGTTATCTTCAAATAGGGAATTCGACCAAGCTGGGCCGCGCCCTTCGCCGTTGTGACTCCAAGGAGTTGTCGGTAAGTTACCACCGTAGATAGATGAACATCCGGTGGCGTTGGCAACTACCATGCGATCGCCAAATAACTGACTGACTAATTTTAGATAAGGCGTTTCACCACAGCCACCGCAAGCGCCGGAAAATTCAAACAAAGGTTCTTGCATTTGTTGCTGACCGATTTTGGTCAACTTCAAATTGCGGCGATCGGGATTTGGTAAGCTGAGGAAAAAATCCCAATTTTCCCGTTCTTGGTCGCGTAATGGCAATTGCGGTGCCATATTAATCGCTTTCAGTTTCGGTTGAGATTTATTCTTCGCCGGACAAACATCAACGCAAACACCGCAACCGGTGCAATCTTCGGCTGCTACTTGAATGGTGAATTTTAATCCCGTCCAATCACGGTCTCTCGCATCGGTACTCTTGAAGCTTTCCGGTGCCGTTTCTAGTTCTCCCGCTTCGTAAACTTTACTGCGAATTACGCTGTGGGGACATACCATCACGCACTTACCGCACTGCACGCAAATATCGGCATCCCAAACCGGAATTTCTTGGGCAATGTTGCGTTTTTCCCATTTCGATGTACCGCTGGGATAAGTACCGTCAATTGGCATAGCGCTAACTGGCAAATTGTCGCCGCATTTGGCAATCATCTTGCCGAGAACTTCCCGCACAAATGCTGGTGCAGTGTCGGGTACGGGAGAACGCAGAGTAATTTCGCTGTCTACTCGATCCGGTACTTTTACTTCAAATAAATTGTCGAGGCTGTTATCGATCGCCTTCATGTTCATCTCGACAATTTGTTCGCCTTTCTTGCCATAAGATTTCTTGACGAACTTCTTAATTTCTGCGATCGCATCTTCTCGTGGCAGTACGTTAGAAAGGGCAAAGAAGCAAACTTGCATCACCGTATTGATATGTCCGCCCATGCCGCTTTCTTTGGCAACTTTGGTAGCATCAGATACGTAAAATTTCAGTTGCTTGTTGACGATCGCTTCTTGTACAGAACGGGGTAATTTATCCCAAACTTCTTCTGGCCCATAAGGACTGTTCAGCAGGAAAGTAGCACCTGGGGCAGCGACGTGCAGCATTTCAAACTGTTCGAGGAATCCCCATTGGTGACAAGCCACAAAATTAGCTTTTTCGATCAGATAAATTGAACGAATGGGATTCGGGCCAAATCGCAGGTGAGAAACAGTTACCGATCCTGATTTCTTAGAATCGTAAACAAAGTAACCTTGGGCATAATTGTTAGTTTCTTCTCCAATAATCTTGATGGAATTTTTGTTTGCGCCTACGGTTCCATCAGAACCCAAACCATAGAATACGGCACGAACAACGTTATCTGGTTCAATGGAAAATTCGCGATCGTAATCTAAACTGGTGTGACTGAGATCGTCGTTAATGCCAACAGTAAAATGATTCTTCGGTTCTGCTAAAGCAAGATTATCGAACACGGCTTTAATCATCGCTGGGGTAAATTCTTTGGAAGATAAGCCGTAACGTCCGCCAACTACTTTAATTGAGGTGCGATTTTGTTCTACCAGGGCAGTAATCACATCTAAATAAAGTGGTTCACCACTGGCACCCGGTTCTTTGCAGCGATCTAAAACTGCAATACTCTTAGTAGTTGTTGGCAATGCTTCTACTAAACGTTTAGCATCAAATGGGCGATATAATCTTACTTTCAAAACCCCTAATTTTTCACCGCGATTATTTAAGAAATCTACGGTTTCGTGGGCGGCTTCGCAACCGGAACCCATCAAAATTATGACTCTTTCTGCGTTGCGATCGCCGTGATATTCAAATAGTCGATATTGCCGCCCGGTGAGTTGGGCAAATCGATCCATGATGTTTTGAGTAATATCCGGGCAAGCTTGATAAAATTGGTTGACGGTTTCCCTCGCTTGGAAGTAAACGTCGGGGTTTTGGGCGGTACCTCTGACAACTGGGCGATCGGGTGTTAATGCTCTTTCTCGATGAGCAAAAATTAAATCATCGGAAATAAAGCCGCCCAAATCTTCTTCTGTTAGTAATTCGACTTTTTGTACTTCGTGGGAAGTGCGGAAGCCATCGAAGAAATGGATGAAAGGAAGGCGCGATTCTAAGGTGGCGGCGGTGGAAATTAATGCCATGTCGTGGGCTTCTTGCACTGAAGCAGAACATAACATGGCAAATCCGGTGGCACGAGCAGCCATCACGTCGCTATGATCGCCAAAGATGGAAAGAGCTTGGGCGGCGATCGATCGGGCAGCAATATGAAATACTGTTGGCGTTAATTCCCCGGCAATTTTGTACATATTCGGGATCATTAATAACAATCCCTGAGATGCCGTAAATGTGGTAGTTAACGCCCCCGTTTGCAACGCGCCGTGAACGGCACCAGCTACCCCTCCTTCACTCTGCATTTCTACTACTGATGGCACCGTTCCCCAAATGTTGGGCTTGTTCTCCGATGTCCACGCATCTGCCCATTCAGCCATCGGTGAAGAAGGAGTGATGGGATAAATGGCAATCACTTCATTTAGACGGTAAGCTACGTAAGCAACTGCTTCGTTACCGTCTAAAGTTGCATAGGCTCTTTTATTCATTTTCTAAACCTTTGATAGCCGCTATTTATCGTCCGGTTTACCAAAATTTCAGCCTTTTTTCTCTGCTGAAATTTTGTCAACCGTGCTTAATATTTTGCTCTCATCACCCATACTTCTTTTGCGATCGCACTCGCAAAAATGGCGATCGAGAGAGCTAATTAAAACAACGATTTTGTTGTTTTAATTGCTGTTTAATTTGCTACAAAATCAATGGAATCCTTTATCCATAAGCATTTTTAGAGATAATACGGAAATGTTAGTTTCTTTAATCTCTTACTACTATCTTCTAACCAAAGACAGATTTATGGTCAAAGTTTTTATTATTTTTTAACGCAATGTCAAGATATTTTAGATTTTAGAATTTAACCGAAAGAGGAAAAGCTAAGGGAAAAAAAGGTTACCAATGGTAAAAAGGTAAAAAATCATTATCCGGTAAGCATTTTCACTCTTTTTTCTAAAGGTATTTATTGTCTCTACTAAAGAGAGAATAGGAAATTAGAGAAATTATTAACAAATTGTCAATCGCGAAGCGGCTACTCTGGAACATCGAACTCCGCTAAGATGCTGCGAATCTCGTTATTACTTATATCTTCTCGATCTGATTTGGAGTAAATTGTTAATAGAAGTACGCTAGTTGGATACTCAACTTGATAAATCAGCCTATAACCTGCGCTTTTTCCTTTTTGAATATTGCTATAGCGATCGTATTTAAGTAATCAACCCCACCCTAGCCCTCCCCTTGGTAAGCAGGGCTAATTCATTGTACCGAAAGAAAATTTGGGGAGCAGGGGAGCAGGGGAGCAGGGGAGCAGGGGAGCAGGGGGGAGAAATTTACCGAATTTTTCCACTTTTCCATAGATCCTTCCCACATTTCAGATAGGGGGATGCGTTGTCCGGCTTTTGCTTCTTGTAAGGCTCTTCTAAGACTTGCTTTTACTTCTTCAATGGGAGTATCATCAGGAGCGATTTCGCTCAAATCAGTATCATCGGGAAAAAGTACGATAATTCGCACGCGACTAGGCGGAAAATTTTCAATAGGACGATCGAGAGATAATTGCCCTGTTTCATCCAAAGTTCCCGTTACTTCAACTGCTTTCATCAGTTTATTTTCAAGTTTTTATTAATAATATGATAATGCAAGTTGATAGAAAATAGGGAATAGGGAATGGAAAACTTTTTAAAGGTTTTACCTATTTCTTGTTCCCCGTTCCCTATTCCCTTTAAATAGTTTTGGTGGTCAGTTAACGTCGATACAGTAGGTATCAAATAACTGATAACTGACAACTAATTCCTGTTAACTGTTAAACAGGGATAAACTCGATGTAGTCAACTCGCGCCAACTCCTGTCCTTGAGCTTGTCCAGTGATGGAAATAGGAGTACCGGGAGTTAAGTAAGCGCCTTTAGCTACAGTTTGTCGAACTTTCGTTTTCTCATCTGGGCCCCAATGTCCTAAATTGCGATCGAGAATAAAGGAATATTGGTTGTTACCCAGTCGCACGCTAATCGGCGATTTTCCGTCATTTTCGTCGAATGCGCCCACAACTACATCATACTTTCTGGCAGCGCCATTAAAAGTAGTCGAAGCAGTACCGCTAGTTTTTCCCGTGTTCAATAAACTAGCAATCTTTCCGCCGGAAGCAACTGAGGCATTTTCGATCGCGTAACCGGAAAGCTGCATATTTTCCGCTTCTATCCGCAAGTTAGTGGAGTTGTTGGCGATATTGACGTTAAAACTACCTAACACTCCAGCCGGGACGAAGTTATTATTGGTATCCGCAACTTGGTTCGATCGCATCGAGATAGTATAGGTGCTATTGTCGGCATTATCCCAACTACCGCCGGGGGCATTAATGCGGTAAGTAGCTACCAGGGGAGTACCGTTTTGGCTGTTGGATACCTTATCTAGCACTGCCACTTGGCTAAAACCGTTCGGGCTAGTCACGGTAAGATCGTTAGAGTCGATCGAACTTTGTGCGATCGCAACATTATCCGAATAACTAACGGTAAACGAAAAAGGAGTTGTCGTCGCCTGGGTAATATTCCCCACTGTCAAACTAGCAACCGGACTTTGTTTATCCTGAGAAGGTAGCGAACCTAAATTTTCCTGACGGCGATTATCTTGCCAAACTTGCTGACCGAACCAAGTTAAATTATCCGGCATACTGCCATCAGATTTAAACTGAGCGTGTTGTCCGCCACCATTACTTCCATTACCTGATTTTGTCAGATCGAAATAATCTCCTCCCCACCAACTCCACGCAAATCGACCCACATTTCGGGATGGTGCAACTGCCAACACGCTTTTTGTTGTGGCGTCGTTGATATCTCCATTCCCTTGAGTACCGTATTCTCCGATAACGAACGGTAATTTTTTAGCTTGTACCCGGTCTATAAAGTTGACTAATTTGGCATCGCCATACGACCACTGATCGTAAGTATGCAGTGAAAAAACAAGCTGATCGTTTCCTTTGTTTGCCGTTCGATCTAAAGCTAATAATGAATCGGAAACCCCAAGAATCGCAGAACTAGTATCAGATACAGGATTGTTATTCCAAGAACCGCTATCTTGTCCCCAATACCATCCATCTACCATGATGGGATTTTCAAAACCTTTAGCTCGAATTGCCTGAATAACTTGAGTATTTTGATTCAGGTACTTATCTTTATTAGCAGGTGAATTTACTCCGCCCGGTTCGTTGGAAACGTTCAGCCAAACATACGGGTTATCTTTGTATCGTTCTGCCAAGTTTGAATGCCAATTCACTAATTCATTTAACTCTTGTCCTTCAAACCAACCTCCAGTATTCTCGTGAGGTTCGATAATCACCACAATACCTGCTTGAGTATACGCTTGAACGATACTGTCGATCGTTCCGTTTTCAGCGTATTTATATGGTGATGGTTCAATTTCTTGAACGTTTAAGCGAATGGCATTAAATCCCCATTTTTCGACCTCATCAACATAGCTTACTGGATCTCCCGGCCAACCAAACCCAGGCCCGTTTAAATTAACACCTTTTGCCACAAATTCTCGACCATTAGGATCGTAAATTTTCCCATTGTAAGTCTCGAATTTGCCATTATTAGTAGCCATACCAGTAAGACCATCAACGTCACTGGCAACAGCAATTTCCGCATCATCTGCCGAAATATTTGCCAGTTCAACAGAAGGCTCAAAACCGGAATTAGGAAGAGAAAAACCAGCAGTATTCAGACCGAAATTTAAACTTGATAAGCTGCTATCTTCACCTAAAATACTTGCGGTTAATCCCGTTTCACGAAGCGGGACAATGGTGTTATTAATATTGTCCAATCCGGTAGAAACCAATCCGTCCATATAAATCTCCAAAATTCATTAATTTCATAGCGAAACTAGAGATAAGATTTGGGAAATCACTTGTTTTCCCATACCAAACCTCAACCTAGATTTCGCTACTAGCTTTTTTTACGAATCAAACTAAAAAAAGCTGCGTTTTCTGTTAGGTAGATGCTGTAATAACTAGATATTGCTCGGTTATATTGCCCCGAACAAAGTAGGCAATTTTTTTCTATTCCTTATCTATGCCTACTTCGATCTAGATTATCTAGGAAGTAATTCATCTTTAAGTGTTGGTTGGCTAAAGCTCCACACCTTTAGCGATTTATGATTATTTTCGTAATTTTTGCTTTCAGTTTCCGAAAAAATCAAGATGAATTACTGCTCCATTCATTATGTCTTTCTGAAAAGTGTTTTAGAGATATTGAGACATTTTTTAATGATTTCATAAAGCCTTAATTTTACCTACGTAATTTCATTTATTAAACTAACCGATCGCGTGGCCAAATACAATTTTTAATACCTACTTAATTTCCCTAAACTGGTATTAATATTTTCATTTTTCAAGTAAATATGCGTATCAATTTATTTTAAATTTCAGGATTACTTTTAGTGTTAAACAATCTTTAAACCCTTGTGATATCAGCTTTTTAGATATATATACAGTTAATTTAGCAGCTAATTACACAGCTAGTGAAATTACGTATTTAATCTCAGTGGATATCTGTATTGAAATAAATCAAGAACTTTCTCAGTAATGTCTACTGATTTATAAAGTTAACTTTATAAATTATCAATTACATATTTTCAGTAAAGAAATACTAATAGCAAATTATCGATAATAGGCTAAATTTAATTGTGATAAGGCGCTGCTATAAAAATCCTATATGATGCGGATTTAAGGCACTTTTATCCTTACTTGCGATTCTGTAATCCATACACCATAATTTCCGGTTTTGGGGAAAGATTAATAATCATAATGTAAATCTAGGTAATACCACCCTATTGGTTTTGTCAGAGGATTACTAATGTAAGACTAGAAACCCGGTTTCTTGAAGAAACCGGGTTTCTGGAGTATTTCAATCAAAAAAATAAGTGAAACAAGTATATTTACTCATGCCACTGTTAAAATACGAATATTGACAAGCTTTGAAACTAATATTACTGCTGACTATCAATTACTGCTAAGTCTGCTAAGGTTTGTTCAGCCGCTTCTGGATCGACTATACTGAGGGCGAAACCAACATGAACTATCACGTAATCGCCTATTTTTGCTTCTGGAAGATAGCCGAGATTGACTTCTTTTAAGATGCCACCAAAACTGACTTTGCCTGTTTTCATCAAGTCATCGCCGCTAATGCTGACGATTTTTCCGGGTACTGCTAAACACATGATTTTTTACTCCTTTGTTAAAGTATTTTTAACGCTGCCATAATTTGACCTAACGCAATTCCACCATCATTGGGGGGAATGCGTTGATGCCAATAGGGATGAAAGTTTTCTTGAGTTAAACGCTGTACGGCTTTTTCGGTTAAATATTTGTTTTGAAAACAGCCACCAGTCAAAAGAACTTTTGAAATATTTAGCTGTTTGGCAACAAAAATTATAGATTCAACCAGGGTGTTGTGAAATTTAGCTGAAATGATGGCTAAAGGAATTTGTTTTTTAATATCATCTAATATTTCTATTATCATTGGTTGCCAATCAAGGGTAACAGGAAAATTACTTAATTCGCCATTTTTTATGGTAAATTCATAATGAATATCTGTGGTAATGCCATCAAGGGCAAATTCCAATTGCATGGCGGCTTCCCCTTCAAAGCTAATTTGTTGAGGCAGTCCTACTAAAGATGCGATCGCATCAAACAATCTGCCTACACTAGAAGTAACTGGCGCATTCACAGATTTTGCCAGCATTTGCTTTAAAACGCTCAATTCACTTGATGTAAAAGCTTCGATTGGTGCTAAATGCTGCATTTCAAACACGGCATCGCCAAAAAGCTCATAAAGCAAACCCAAAGCAACTCGCCTTGGTTCTTTGACTGCCTTATCACCGCCAGGTAAGGGAAAAGTTCGCCAATGATTAACTCGTTGGAAAGTAGTTTTTTCGCCTTCTACTAATAAAAATTCTCCTCCCCAAATTGTGCCATCTAAACCATAGCCAGTGCCATCCCAAGCAATCCCAAGTACGGGTGCATCTAGTTCATTTTCTGCTATGCAAGCGAGGACGTGAGCATAATGATGTTGTACTTCTACTACTGGGAATTCTAATTTTTTGGCATATTGAGTAGAAAGATAATCTGGATGAATATCGCAAGCTACTAATGTTGGCTTAAATTCATACATCAATGACAGATTATCGATCGCTTTTTGGAAAGATGTAAAGGCGGCAATTGTTTCTAAATCTCCAATGTGTTGACTGAGAAAAGCTTGATTTTGAAGTGCGATCGCAATTGTATTTTTTAAATGTGCGCCGACAGCAAGAACATGAGGAGACAGGGGATCGTTAGGTTTTAAATTAATTGGTAATGGTGCATATCCTCTAGCGCGACGCATCACCATTTCTCGTTCCATCATTACCCGCACGACTGAATCATCGATCGGGCGAATAATCGGACGATTATGAATTAAAAATAAATCGGCAATTTTGCTCAATCTTTCTAAGGCTTCTGCCTCATCTATACAAATAGGTTCATCAGAAAGATTGCCACTCGTCGCTACTACTGGAAAATTTAACTCCTTCATTAATAAATGATGCAAAGGAGTATAAGGTAACATCACACCTAAATAAGGATTTCCCGGTGCAACAGCATCAATTTTAGATTTTGTTTTTAACAAGACGATGGGAGATTCAGCAGATAATAATAACCTCTCTTCTAACTGGGAAACTTCGCAATCTTCTTTCACTAAATCCAAGTTAGGATACATTACGGCAAAAGGTTTTTGCGATCGCCTTTTCCTTCTTCTCAACTCCTCCACTGCTGGCGCATTACCCGCATCCACCATTAAATGAAAACCGCCTAATCCTTTGACAGCAAGGATTTTCCCCTCTCGAATTGCTGCCGCAGTTGCCAGCAAAGCATCGTGATGGGTAGCTAAAATCTTGCCATTAGCATCCCACAATTGCAAATGTGGCCCACATTTAGGGCAAGCGTTTGGCTGGGCGTGAAATCGGCGATTTAAAGGATTTTCATATTCCGCTTTGCATTGATCGCACATCGCGAAATTTTTCATCGTGGTGTTTATGCGATCGTATGGCAATTCTGCAATGATGCTGTAGCGGGGGCCGCAATTAGTACAATTAGTAAAAGGATAGAGATATCGGCGGTTATTTTGATCAAAAATTTCCCTCAAACAATCGGGACAAGTAGCAATATCTGGCAATACAACAGCGGTTTTTTCACCACTTTCACTAGCCCGAATTTCAAAGTTAGTATAATTAACCGAATCTAGCCAGGAAGATTCGAGACTTTGAATATGCGATCGCGGTGGTTTTTCCTGAGAAATTCGCTGTAAAAAATCAGCTAATTTTTCTCTCTCTCCTTCTACTTCAATAAAAACACCTTGACTAGAATTATTCACCCATCCTGTGAGTTGCAATTTAGTAGCTAACCGATAAACAAACGGACGAAAACCTACTCCTTGAACTGCCCCTCGAATGGTTAATCGCAAACGCTGTTTTGCTATTTCTTGTTTCATTTTCGGTTAATGTGCCTTGACCCCTCCCCTACAAGGAGAGGGGCTTTCCGGCTCCCCCTTCCCTGCAAGGGAAGGGGGCTGGGGGGTTAAGTTTTCCTCTCTTCGCCAACAGTATCAATCTACCTGGGAACGAGCGATCCGAGTGATTAAAATCCCACTACCTACTACCTATCACCCCCATCAAACATCATAAATTCTTGCTTCTTCTGCTTCTGGAAATTCTTCGCAGTACATCTCAAAAGCCGTTTTTTCTGGTGCTTTTGACCGTTGATGCGATGCTTCTGCTTGCAGTTCTTCCACAATATCCCAAGCTACCGCACAATCTTTAGATTTTGCACCTTTTTCTTCACAAATCTTGCGGGCATTTTCGATCGCTTTTTGGATTTGTTGTTCCAGGATTGTTTCTTTCGGTTTTTCGACAAAATCACCTTTTGTCAAAATGTCGGTAACTGAAATAATTCCTAACAATTTGTCCTGAATTACTGGTGCCCGTCGAATTCGAGTATTCGCAAATAAACGCGCAACGTATTCCACGCCCAGATCGGGATTGACAACGATACAGGGCTTGCTCATGATTTGGTAGACGCGCACTTTTTTGGGGTCAATTCCAAAAGCAGTTACTTTATAAACAATATCAGTTTCGGTAACAATTCCGTAAGAATCTTGGTCGTGACGGCGTTCGACAATTAAAGCGCGTAAGCCTTTTTCTTTCAACAATTTTACTGCTTCGGCTACTGTCGCCGAACCGCGAATGGTGACCACATCTTTGGTCATAATGTCTGCGGCTTTTAACATCATATTTGCTCCTGTATTGTTATTTGTCATTGGTTATTAGTCATTATTCATTGGCAAAAACTAATGGCTAATAACAGTAGCGTTCTGGCGCTGACTAATTTGTTCTTCAAGATAATAATACCAGTTTTCCATGCCGATGCCTGTGCGGGCTGACACTTCTAAAATAGTTGCTTGAGGTGCTACTCGCTTTATATTTTTTATAGCCATTTCTCGATCGAATCCTACTGCTTCGGCAATGTCAATTTTGTTAACAATAACTACATTAGCCGATTTAAACATGGTAGGATATTTCAGCGGTTTATCTTCGCCTTCAGTTACAGATAACAATGCTACTCGCAAATCTTCACCGAGATCGTAGGCGGCTGGGCAAACCAAATTACCGACATTTTCAATTATCAGTAATTTCACTCCATCTAAGTTAAGTTGCGCGGCTGCTTTGGCAACCATTTCTGCTTCTAAATGGCAAACATTGCCCGTAGTAATTTGCACGACTGGCGCACCGCTACGGCGTAATCTTTGAGCGTCGTTATCTGTTTCCAAATCTCCGACAATTACAGCACTTGGTAACCGATTGCCCAACTCGGTGAGAGTGCGTTCAAGTAAAGCTGTTTTGCCAGAACCAGGCGAAGAAAGGATATTCAAAACGAGGAGATTTTTGGCCATGAAATAGCCACGATTTCGCTCAGCTAACCTTTCATTTTTAGATAAAATTGCCTGATGAATGGCGATATTTCGCTGTTGGGAAAAGCTAGCATCATCTACCTCTGGATGAGGATGGTGATGATGATCCTGTTCGTGATGATGAGGATGAGGATGGTTATGGCTGTGGATTTGCACTTCACTTGTTACCACAGCGCAGCCGCAATCTTGACACATTTTAAGAGACCTCCAAAGATGCCAGTTCTAATTCTTTTCCCTGACGAATGTCGGTGCTGATTTGATGACAAACGGGACATTCGTAGATCGCATCATCGGGTTCAAATTTTAATTGGCAGTTAGCACAATAGCAAGTAACTGGTAAATAATCTATTTCTAGTTTAGCGCCTTCTGCGATCGTTCCTTGGGTACAAACATCAAAAGCAAACTCAAGTGCTTCTGGAACTACGCCAGATAAAGCACCCACCCGCATTTTTAGTAAGTGAATTTTCTGCGCCCCTTGCGTTTGAGCGTGTTCTAAAGCAATATCTAACGTATTTGCCATTAAGCTAACTTCGTGCATTTTGAATTGTTAAATTATGATTAAATTAATCAATACTAAAATCTACAATTGATCGGTGTCGGTTTGACTGCGAAGCAGGCTATTAATCTTTTTTAAAGCATCGGCAATACCTTGTTCGGCAACATTGGAAAGGGTTTCGCCGATATCAAAAATTTCCCCTGGTACTGTCACCAACCAAGCATGAGGATAATGACTGTAGAGGGTTTTGGTGAGGGCGAGTAACGATCGCGGATCGCTAGCATGAGGAACCACTGCTGCTTCCGATTCTCCGGGCTCGATCGCTTCTACCTGCACTTCTTTTACTTCCGGCAATCTACAAGCATCGACAAAAATCACGCCATAAAAATTTTGTAAAGTATCAGCTAGTTCCGGCGTTAGTTGGTGTAAAGCAAGGGAACTCACATTTGGTACTCCCCACGCTTCTACTGCCTCAGCTACACGAGGGCCGATCGCATCATCGCTTCGCAAATCGTTACCGTAACCAATCACCAGAAAATTTTTATTAAGTGTATGCAATGTATCAGATAGATTACCATTCATGCTAATGCAAAATTTCTTTTTATTTACTGCTTATATTTTAGCAAGGAATAATATCAATCCTGCTCATATAACCATCGTTTGTAGTAAGGACTTTAGTCCTTAAATTGAGGACTAAAGTCCTCACTACGAACAAAATACTTCTCTAACAATATTCTATAGTTACTTCTCTTTGTTTATCTCGTAACAATTGTACTAACTCTTCAATTAAGTTACGGCGAATCGAAATATTTTTTGGTAGTAAAGGATTTTGATAAAAATCATTAATTTTCTGACCAAGCATAAAGAAAACCGAATCGGCTTCTAGAATTTCCCTCACCAACATGACTGCCCCGTTATTATCATTGGGCAAGCGAGTCACGTCACAATTGCACGATTTTAAAATCTCGATCGCCTTGGAAATTGTTAAAATTCCTTCCGTTACTAAATCTACTCCTTTTAATTGTCCGATCGGCGGTAAATCTTTTCGCATCGTAGAAATATCCATTTCAATATTTTCTTTCAAATATTTAGCTATAATGTTACCTGTCGTACCGCCGCAAACTATCTTTTTGCCATCAAAATTTAAAAATTTTTCTACATAAAGCTTATCTTTACTTTTATCCAGTGGTGGCCCCGTAAAAATCATTAATGGATTGCGTTTTCTAACATAAATTCCCACGAAAGTAGCATCATCTCCTATTTTACCTCGGTAAAGAGAATGAGTTTCTGTAATGACGCTATGAACAATGTGGCGGACTGAACTAGCCTTTTGTAAAAAGATGCCTTCTATATATTTAGCAATACTATCCCAACCCCAACCAAAGTTTAGTGTTTGTCCTAGTCCCGCATATAATACACCATCACTAATCGCCCCTAGAAAATCTCCTCTTTCTACATATCCTTCGGCAACGCTAATCTTTTTATCTAGAATATTTTCAATCTTAGTTTCTAATTTAATTGGTTTACCTTTTTTAAAATAAAATATAGGGGGATTGTCAAAGTTAATCACCTTAAATTTATTGATTTTGCGATCGATCTGAATAATCGTAAACGTAGCGTAAGCAATTTTTCTGACTTGACAGATGGGTAAAGTGCCGATGACTGTTTTAATTACTTCCTCTAAAGGTACATCAGCATTTAGCATCGTGATTAATATTTCTGTGGTTAAGGTAGCGAGAATATTAGCTTTTACACCACTGCCTAATCCATCAGATAAAACAATCGTGGTTTTGTTCTCCGTTTTGCGATATTTAACCTTATCACCGCAAAGTTCTTCCCCCCTTTTATTCAAACTTAATTCGTAAATATCGAAAAAATTATCCATCGTCTTCTTCACCGATATCATGTTCGAGCATTTTAATTATTTTTAACAGACTAACCTTCGTTTCCGCCGTAGTTTCTCCCAGTAAACCAGCAATTTCTTGGGCTACTTTCATTTGGTTGTCTACCACTTCATTTACTTTAGCTACGGTTTCTTTTCTGAGGGCAAACATTTCTTTTTCTCGCTGTCTTTCATGGGTAATATCAACCATGATGCAGGCGATAATGTTTTCATCGGGAATCGGAAATATCACTTTTTTGACATATAAGTCATGTTCTTTATATTCTTTATCGGCAATCCGGATGACTTGATTTCTTTCCCAGGCTTTTTGAAAATTTTTTACATCCTTAAAAATTTGGGATGCAGGTTTACTAATAATGTTCTCTTGTACAACATTAAACATTTTACAAAAGGCGGGATTGACAAGTTTAATATTCATATCCTTGTCAACGACAATCAAGCCATTTGGGTCATACTCCCATAAGAGTTCCCATAATGTCTTGTCGCTTTTTTCCACAATTTTTACTCCCTAAACTATATTGGGTAGAATTTCTTCTTTGAATTTTTGTTCGATGTTGGTAGGATTGATTTTGAAAAAAACTTTATCGCGGAATTTCATGGCGATGCCATCGCTACAGGTTTCGAGGCAAAAGGAACCTTTTAACTCTATTTTATCTTCTAAATTATACTCGCTAATCATACTTTGGAGTTTGGGCAAGACTTCGTAAACTCCTAGTTGATGGCAAGCAGAACCCATACATAAATATAGATTCTCTTTTTTCATTTGTTCGTTCTCCTTGTAAATTAAGAATCAGGAATTGCTGTGATTTTCCATTCCCGATTCTCAATCACCTAATGCCGATAAACTTCCTTTAAAACAGTGCCATCTGCGGCTACTAATTCGATATGCAGAGGCATTTGTCCAACTGCGTGAGTCGAACAGCTAAGGCAGGGATCGAAGGCGCGAATGCCAGCTTCTACGCGGTTTAACATTCCTTCCGGAATTTCGTTGCCGTGAATATAATGCTGGGCAATTTGAGTGACAGTTTTGTTCATCGCCAAGTTATTTTGACCGGTGGCAATAATCAGGTTGACTTTTTTGATTAAGCCATTTTCATCTACCTGATAGTGGTGAAACAGGGTACCGCGAGGTGCTTCGCTAACACCAACTGCTTCCAAATTATTAATACCAGCTTCAGCGCGAACTCGCTTAGAAACGATGTCGGGATCTTCTACCAACTGTTCGATTTTTTCAATTGCTGCCAGAATTTCGACTAATCTGGCATAGTGATAGAAGAAGGAAGAGATCGGAACTCCACCCCCGCGCGATCGCATTTCTTGCAATTCCCGATCGGCTGTTGGGGTACCGACGCGATCGCAAACATTCAATCTAGCTAATGGCCCAACCCGATACATTCCATCGGGATATCCCAAAGGTTTGTAATAAGGAAATTTCAGATAAGACCAAGATTCTACTGCTTCACCCAAAAATTCTTGATAATCATCTTCACTGAGATGATCCGCCACAATATTGTCGTTGCTATCCTTAAATCGCAGGTGTCCGTCGTAATGTTCCCACTCTCCATTTTTACTTACTAAACCCATGAATAAAGAGGGGAAATTCCCAAAAGTTTGGACTTCCGTACTTAGTCCATCTAAAAGACGTTTAAAAAGATCGATCGCATTTTGGGCAGTTGTCCGAGATTCCGGTAAGCGATCGCGAATCCACGCCCTTCCTTCTTCATCTAAAGGCGATCTTACACCACCGGGAACCGACCAAGCCGCGTGAATTTTCTTTCCACCCAGCAACTCAATAATCTTTTGTCCGAATTGGCGCAAACGAATACCACTTCTCGCCAAATCCGGATCGGCTGCCATCAATCCAAACACATTTCTAGTTGCCGGATTGCTATCCCAACCTAATAGAAAATCAGGGCTACTTAAGTGGAAAAAACTCAATGCGTGGGATTGAGTAATTTGGGCTAAATTCATCAGCCGCCGCAACTTATCAGCAGCAGGTGGAATCTTCACCGCCAAAATTTTGTCTCCAGTTTTAGCTGCTGCCAACAAGTGACTAACCGGACAAATTCCGCAAATTCTGGCAGTAATTCCTGCCATTTCCCACATCGGTCTGCCTTCACAGAATTTCTCAAATCCGCGAAATTCTACAACGTGAAAACGGGCATCAGAAACTTCGCCAGCATCATCTAAATAAACTGATATTTTAGCGTGCCCTTCTATTCTAGTAACTGGATCGATAACAATTGTTTTAGACATCTGGAACTTCTCCCTCGTAGCGATTGCCCTTCGGTATAAACATTATCCACTACCCACTACTGATTACCCAAATTTAATCATTTCCCGCCCTTCCATCACGGGTTTTTCGTTATTTAGTAGTGGTGCGATCGCCGCTTGAATACGATCGGCGTTGGGTGGACATCCCGGCAAGAACATATCCACTTTTACTACTTCATGGACAGGAATCACCCGTTCCAGCAATTCCGGTACAATGCCAGGAAATCTGGGGAATTGCTGATTAGTATCTCCCAATTCCAGATAACAACGTTTCAAAACTGGATCGGTGCCTTTAATCATATTTCGCATGGCTGGCACGTTAGCAGTTACGGCACAATCACCAAAAGAAATTAATAACTTAGTTCTTGCCCGAACTTTATGAATTAATTCCCAATTTTCCTCATTAGCAATTGCCCCTTCCACTAAACAAACATCCACATTTTCTGGATATTCTTTAATGTCTGAACCAACCGGACTAAAAACGATATCTACTTTTTTAGCTAACTCGAATAACCATTCATCCAAGTCAAGAAAAGACATATGACAGCCAGAACAACCAGCCAACCAAACTGTAGCGAATCTTATCTTGTCCATTCTTTTTTCTCCCTTGCCGTGACTAGGAATTGCAGTTTATTGCGATCGCGATCCATTTCTGCCACCGTAGCGCCTTTACGGAAAATTGCCCCCGTCGGACAAGCATCTACGCACTTACCGCAGCTAGTGCAAGCATCCACTTCTCCCCACGGTTGATTTAAACCCGTAATTACCTTCGCAGCAGCGCCCCGAAAACCGACATCCCAAACGTGAGCCCCTTCAATTTCATCGCAAACTCTCACACATCTAGTACACAGTACGCAACGGTTATGATCGATCGCAAATTGTTCGTGAGAAAGATCCACATCTCTTTCCGGGAAACGATAGGGAAAACGAGAGTGATCCATCCCCAATTCGATCGCCAAATCCTGCAATTGACAATTTCCATTTGCCACGCAAACCGCACAAACATGATTGCCTTCGGAAAATAACATTTCCACAATCATCCGGCGATATTCTTTCAACCTGGGATTGTTAGCAGTAATCACCATTCCCTCAATAACTTCCGTCACGCAAGCCGGCAAAAGTCGATTATTTCCTTCAATTTCCACCAAACACAACCGACAAGCCCCCACATCCGAAACACCATCTAAATGGCATAAAGTCGGAATATGAACACCCGCCTCTCTAGCCGCTTGCAGGATAGTTGCGCCTTCCTCGATCGCAATTTCCACCCCATCAATTTTCAACGTCTTAACTGACATAAACTCTCCTCTTCAGTTCTGTTACGTCCTTAGCCGTTCCTTCCCATATCATCCACTAGCATCAATAGCTTTCTTATCTGCGTTTATCTGTCTTAATCTGCGGTAAAAAATAAACCCCCATTTACGTAGGTTGGGTTGAGGAACGAAACCCAACATTCATCAACTTTGTCATTTGATTTGGGATTTGAGACCAATTGGTCTCAAAATGATAATCCCAATCCCAAAAAACCCAACATTCATCAACTTTGTGTTCGGTTTCACTATCGTTCTACCCAACCTACAATTCGTCACTCACCTCAAGAACTCACCGCCACTTTGCCATTCAAACTTTCCTTCTTCAACAACGATAAATACTCCTCTGGGAAATAACGCAAAGTACTAATTACCGGATTCGGTGCCGACTGACCCAAACCGCACAGACTGGTATTCTTAACCATGTCGCACATTGCCTTCAATCTTTCCAAATCAGTTTCCGTCGCCTCACCTTTGAGCAATTTAGTTAAAGTGTGGTACATCTGCACCGTACCAGCGCGACAAGGAACGCACTTACCGCAAGTTTCCCCCCGACAGAACTCCATATAAAATCGGGCTACTTCCACCATACTGGTTGCCCCGTCCATCACCACCATACCGCCGGAACCCATCATGGAACCAACCCTGGCGAGGGACTCGTAATCAACGGTGGTGTCTAGCAAGGAAGCGGGAATGCAGCCACCGGAAGGCCCACCAGTTTGCACCGCTTTTACTTCCCCACCAGGGATACCGCCACCCATTTCTTCGACGATTTCCCGTAAAGTAATGCCCATCGGCACTTCGATCAAGCCGTTATTATTTACTTTCCCGGTGAGGGCAAATACTTTCGTCCCTTTGCTTTTTTCCGTACCGATGCTGGCATACCATTCGGCACCTTCTCGAAGGATCGCCGCAATATTAGCAAAGGTTTCCACGTTATTAATTAAGGTAGGACAACCCCAAAGTCCTTCTTGGGCTGGATAGGGGGGACGGGGACGGGGATTGCCGCGTCCGCCTTCAATCGAGGAAATCAAAGCGGTTTCTTCCCCGCATACGAAAGCGCCCGCACCGATGCGAATGTTAATTTTGAAGTCAAAAGTGGACTCGAAGATTTGGCTGCCCAAAATGCCGTATTTCTTGGCTTGTTTGATGGCGGTTTCCAGCCGTTCAATCGCTAACGGATATTCGGCGCGAACGTAGATGAAGCCTTCCGAAGCACCTATCGCGTATCCCGCGATCGCCATTCCTTCCAACACCCGATGGGGGTCGCTTTCTAAAACTGCCCGATCCATGAAAGCACCGGGATCGCCCTCATCCGCATTGCAAACTACATATTTCTGTCCCGGCGGCATTTTAGCTACTGTCGCCCATTTCAAACCCGTCGGGTAACCGGCACCACCCCGTCCCCGCAAACCGCTTTTGGTGATTTCTTCGATTACTTCGGCAGGTGGCAAATCGTTGATAACCTGATAAAGCTGCTGATAGCCTCCCACGCCGATATATTCTTCGATTTGTTCGGGATCGATTTTGCCGATGTTTTCCAGTACGATCGGCTTTTGACGGGTGAAAAATGGATGGTTGCGATCGAGCTCGATCGCCGTCGCCTTACCCCCTTTAATCGCAGAAATAATCGAAGGCGCATTTTCCGGCGTTACCATTTCGTAGATCTTACCCACCGGATCTACTTCTACTAACGGCCCCCTGCCACAAAATTTCATGCAGCCCACGCTACATACTTCTACTTCTTTTTCTAAGCCTGCTTCTTTAACCGCCGTATCCAAACTCTTTTTGATTGCATCTGACTTTGAGGAAAGACATCCAGCCGCCGTACAGCAACGCACGCGAATACTAGGCCGATCTGTTCTTTGTTTTTCCCCTATTTCTTGGAGTTCAGCTAAATCCATTATTTCTATACCTCTCTCAATTTAGCCTCAAGAGTATTTCAAATTAAAATTTTCGATTTACCAGGTAAATTTTCACTTCGATCGACATTTTTTGACAAAAGTTTCTCTCAATGATTTCCCAGCCAATCTTTCACTTTTTCAATTGCTTCATCTGCTGTTTGTCTCCCCGCTACCGTACCGTCGTAAACAACTGCTGGCGCAATACCGCAAGCACCCAAACAACGTGCCGTCATCAGCGACATTTGCCCATCAGATGTAGTTTCTCCTTGATGGATACCAGTATGATTTTCTAGTGCTTCTAATACCGCACCACTTCCTTTTACATAACAAGCCGTACCCAAGCAAACTACACAGCTGTGAGCGCCACTCGGTTTTAATGAAAATAAATGATAAAAAGTCGCAACACCATAGACGCGACTCAGGGGTAGTTTGAGCTTTCTTGCTACGTAAATCAATACATCTTCTTCTAAAAATCCAAACGATTCCTGGGCTTTATGCAATACTTCAATTAAAGCATCTTGACGATACTGCGCCCGCTTCATCGTAATATCTAAGACCTTCAAGCGCTTATCGCCACTCGGATGCTCTTTGGAGTTTTCTTTGGCAGCTTTTGGCTTCGTTTTAGCCTCTGTAGATTGCATAGGGAATTTCCTTTTATTTAGGGCGGTCGTGTCTAAGTCGCAAATATATTGTTGTAGCTGCAATCACATTTGCTAATGGCGATTGCCCCATTAGTTTATTGTGGAACATTCTGTTCTATTGTTTAGTTTTGCATAATTACTTTCTAGTTTGATTGTTTGGCCACTTTTACTTAATATTTATAGATAAACAACATTCGTGTAGTGAATCTAATCTGAAAAAAAGATTAAGGTTTTAGCTAAAAAACTGCTGATGTTTTAATCTAAAAATAGTTTACTCAACTCTCTTTAGCTATATCCGGCATCCGGTTATGGTGCTTGGAGAAAATTGCTGAGTTTTTCCTTCATCTGGTTAAGATTTCTCCAACTAAGTGATTAGGGTTTATTTTTGAGTCCATAGCAACATTTTAGGGTGCGTTTAACGCACCCTTCTTGCTATCTATAGGGAAGGGGAAAAAGACTAAAGAATTGTAAATAATATATTCTCCCCTGCCCCCTGC